>JAGYNF010000016.1 GCA_018400215.1 Cyanobium sp. M55B138
GGCCTGTCTGTTCCTCAGACCACCAGGCGGCGGAAGGTCTTCTTGCCGAGCTGCAGCACCTTGCCCTGCAACTCGGAGGCCGCGGTGAACTGCTGGTTGGGATCGGCCAGCCTCTCGCCATCGAGCTTCACCCCACCCCCCTGGATCTGCCGCCTCGCCTCACTGCTGCTGGCACAGAGGCCGACGGCACTGAGCAGATAGAAGGCCTTGGCCGGAAAGTTCACCGCCACCAGGGATGCTTCCGGCACCTCGGCAGCCGCCGCCCCTTGGCCTGAGGCCCCAGCCACCAGGCTGGCCGCGTCGATCTGGGCCTGACGGGCCGCCTGCTCGCCGTGGCGCAGACGCGTCACCTCCAGCGCCATCGCCTTCTGGCGCTCGCGGCAATTGGCAGGCAGGGCCGAGAGGTCGAGGTCGGTGAGCAGGGTGAGATAGGCCTCAACGACGCCATCGGGCACCTTCTCCAGCTTGGAATACATCGACAGGGGATCCTCCTGGAGCCCCACCGTGTTGGCCAGGCTCTTGCTCATCTTCTGAACCCCATCCAGCCCCGGCAGGATCGGCAGCAACAGTCCGAACTGGGGCCGTTGGCCAAAGTGGCGCTGCAGATCTCGGCCCATGGCCACGTTGAATTTCTGATCGGTGCCGCCCAGCTCCAGATCGGCCTGAATCTGCACGGAGTCGTAGCCCTGCAGCAGGGGGTAGAGAAATTCGTGCAATGCGATCGGCGTGCCCGATCCGTAACGGTTGGCGAAGTCCTCCTTGGCCAGCATCTGCCCCACGGTGCTGATGCCGAGCAACTCGATGACCTGGGGGAGATCCAGCCCCGCCAGCCATTCGCTGTTGCGGCGCACCTCCAGCCGACCGGGGGTCTGGAAATCCAGCAGGCTGTGGCTGGGGTCCTGATCCTGGCCGAGCTGGGCCAGGTAGGTGGCGGCATTGGCCTCCACCTGGTCAGCCGTCAGCTGCACGCGGGTGGTGCTCTTGCCGGTGGGGTCACCGATGCGGGCGGTGAAATCGCCGATGATCAGCACGGCCGTGTGGCCCGCATCCTGGAAGGCCCGCAACTTGCGGAACAGGATCGAGTGGCCCAGGTGAATGTCTGAGCCGGTGGGATCAATGCCGAGCTTGACCCGCAGGGGCCGTCCCTGGCCGGCGGCCTCGTCGAGGCGGCCTGCCAGAAGCTGATCGGGATCGCGTCCAGCGGTTGCAGCGGGGAAGAGATCGGCCATTCCCCGCTGCAACCAGGGCGGCAAAACGGCAGGCATGGGGGTCTCGGGGAGATCTGGCTGGACGGCCGGATCGTAGGGAGGCAGGGTCAGTCCTCCTCCTCAAGCTGGGTTTTCATCCGCTCCAGGGTTTGGTGCATCTGCTGAAACATCGTGTCTGGCGTGAGGCCAAACTGCCCCAACTGGGTGCGCAGCTGCTCCACGGTGAGCTTGGCCTGGAAGTCTTCCGAGAGCTCAAAGCGCTTCATGAAGACGCGATAGCGCTCCATCACGTCCTCCATGCGCTCGATGTAGAGCTTTTTGCCCTCGCGGTCGAACTTGCCGTACTCGCCGCCCAGCTGCATCAGCTGCTGGTAGTCACCGAACAGGCGCTTGGCCTCCTCTTGAACGATGTCGGAGTCAAAAAAGGCCATCGCCTACGGGCCGAAGCCGCACTGGGTCGATTCTGAACAGCAAGATGCCCACCGGCGAGTGCGGAAAGACGTAACAAGCTGTTGAGAAGCGACCGCCCAGGTTCGATCCGGCACAGCCAGGGCTGGCGACCCTTGACAACATGCGGGTCTTGAGACGCCGACCCGGGTTTGAACTTCACACCCCTGCTGGCCCAGATACGGGCCAACCAACAGGCGAGCCAGTCGTTGCTGCGCCAGGCGCGGGTGCTGCTCTGCCTGGGGGATCGGGCCCTGCTCTGTCTGTTCGCCATGCAGGCCATGGAGAGTGCCACGGTGCTGGGTGCCGTGACCTGTGCCCAGGAAGCCATGGTGGTGGTGGAGCAGCAACGGCCCTCCCTGGTGCTGCTCTCCGATCAGCTGGAGCAGGGAAATGGCATTGCCCTGGTGGAATGGCTCAAGACGCACCACCCCGAGACCCGGGTGCTGCTGCTGGTGGCCCAGGTGCAGCGCCAGCACGCCATTCAGCGGGCCATGGACGCCTGTTGCGACGGGATCGTGCTGCAATCAAGGTTTGGATCCGGCGCCATGCTGGCCGCCCTGCACGCCGTGAGCGGTGGGGGCATCTACATCGACAAGACCTTGCGGGATGGCTTCAGGCAAGGCGATGGCCACGCCGGCCCCCTCGAGCCCCTCACCGAGCGGGAACGGCAGGTGCTGCAGGAGGTGGCCTACGGGGACAGCAACCAGGAGATTGGCCAGACCCTCTATCTCTCCAGCGACACGGTGAAAACCCATCTGGGCCATGTGCTGCGCAAGCTGCCGGCCCGGGATCGCACCCAGGCGGCATTGCGGGGCGTGCGCTGGGGGCTGATCGAGTGGCCTGATGAGCTCGCCCCCGGCTAACTTCAACACCAGGCTGCGCCAAGAGTGTTTCAGCATGGCCAGGCGCCACTGGCTCGATCCCCTCGCCCGCCAGCTGCTCGTGGTGAGCGGCCAGCTGCCAGCCAGTCGGGCCAAGCCGAAGGCTGGGCCGCCGGCCCCCGGGACTCGCCAGGCGCAGGACGCTCCAGACACCAGCGTGGAACGGGAACTGGTGGCACTGAAGTTGCGCCACAACCCCGACTACCAACTCACCGGTTCAGCCGATGTGGAACATGCCGCAGCCCTGGGCTGGCGCCTTGATGTGAACCGGGCCCGGGAGTCCGACTGGCGACGGCTGCCCGGGCTAACCGACCCCCAACTCGACCTGCTGCTGCGGCTGCAGGCAGGTGGCGTGCAGCTGAGTGGGCCCGAGGATCTGCAACGCCTGCTCAATCTCAGCGATGCCCAGCTGCAGCTGTGGTCGCCCCTGCTCGCGTTCCGGTGGTATGCCGAACCGATGGCCAGCGGGGGGCCGTTGCCGCCACTCGACCTCAACCGGGCCACGGCCCGCCAGCTGGAGGCCCTGGGCCTCTCGGCCGAACGGCTGCAGCGCCTGCTGCGGGAGCGGGCCCGGCGGCCGTTTCAAGACCTGGCCGACCTCCAGCAGAGGCTGCAGATCCCACCAGCCCTGGTGGAAGCCTGGATCGGCAAGGTGTGCTTCGGCGCTGGGCCGGTGGGGCCGGAGTTGCCCCCCGGGACGAAACGCCGGTGACCCCAGCCATGCCTGGCCAGACGCCACCCGCCAGCCACCGGCAGGGCAACCTGTTCAACCCGGCGGCAGGGCAGGTGGGGCCGGAACCTGAACTGCATCTCCAGGCGCGGCAACTGCGGCGGTGGCAGCAGGGCCTCGGTGCCTATCAGGCGCCGCTCTTCGATGGGCAGGCCAGCCCCGGCTGCCAGGGCGACCTCTTCGGCGGTGGCCATGGACCCAGCGACGCGGCGGCGGACATCAATCCCCTCAGCCTGCGGGCCCAGACCCTGCTCTTCTGGCGCTGGCCCCAGGCACCCCAGCGGGGGGCGGCGCTCTATTTCGTTCTGGACACCGCCCCTGCTGAGCACGCGCCCCTGCTGCTCTACGTGGGAGAAACCTCCAGGGCCGATCAGCGCTGGAAGGGCGAACACGACTGCAAGCACTACCTGGCCGCCTACAGCGAGGCCCTGGCTCGGGCGGGGCTGAGCTGCCAACTCAACATCCGCTTCTGGCTGGATGTGCCCGAAGCCCTACGGCCACGTCGGGCGCTGGAGCAGGCCCTGATCCGGCGTTGGCTGCCTCCCTTCAACAAGGAAACCCGGCAGCGCTGGGCCACCCCCTTCACGGCGGATCCCGGCTCGGGCTGAGGGCTACAGGCAATGGCTACGATCACGGCCTTGCCCGGGCTGGTTGATGGAGTTTCGCTGCATTCCTGAAGATCTCAGCCAAGCCCTAGGCCGCTGGGATGGCGACACCTTGGCCGTGGGCCTGTTTGCGCTCGAGCCGGCCGCAACAACCAGCCAGCCCCTGCGGCAGCAGCTGGCCGCCAGTTTTGGCCCCGCCCTGCTGGAGCGCCTGGAGCAACGGGGTTTCAACGCCAAGCGTGGGGAATGCATCAGCTTCGAGCGGCTGGATGCCTCTCCCGGCACCCTGATCCTGGTGGGGCTCGGCGAACCGGCCCGCTTCGACCTGAACGCCCTGCGCCATGCGGCGGCGGCCGCCGCCACCGCCGCGGGCCAGCGCCACAGCCGCGATCTGGGACTGGCCCTGCCCTGGGACGCGCTGGATGCCACCGCGTCGGCCTCCGCGGCCGCAGCTGCAGCCGAAGCGGTGCGACTGAGCCTGTATCGGGATCAGCGCTTTCGCAGTGAGCCCGAAGAGCGTCCGCCCCTGGAGCGACTCAGCCTGATCGCCGTGGCGGAGCAGACCGAGGCGAACCTCGCTGGCGTGGCAGCCCGCTGTGCCGGCGTGGAACTGGCCCGCCAACTGGTGGCAGCCCCACCCAACGTGGCGACTCCCCAGCACCTGGCCGACACCGCTGCCGCAATTGCCAGCGACTTCGGCCTGGAGCTGCAGGTGCTGGAGCGCAGCGACTGTGAAGCCCTGGGGATGGGGGCCTATCTCGGCGTCGCCCAGGGATCGGAGCTGGCACCGAAGTTCATCCACCTCACCTACCGCCCGGCAGGTGAGGTGCGGCGACGGATCGCCCTGGTGGGCAAGGGTCTCACCTTCGATTCAGGGGGCTACAACCTCAAGACCGGCGGCTCCCAGATCGAAATGATGAAGTACGACATGGGGGGCAGCGCCGCCGTGCTGGGGGCAGCTCGCGCCATTGCCGAACTGAAGCCTGAGGGGGTGGAAGTGCATGTGATCGTGGCCGCCTGCGAGAACATGATCAGCGGCGGTGCTGTGCATCCCGGCGACATCCTCACCGCCTCGAATGGCAAGACCATCGAGATCAACAACACCGATGCAGAGGGACGCCTCACCCTGGCCGATGCCCTGGTGTATGCCTGCCGCCTCGAGCTCGATGCCGTGGTGGATCTGGCCACCCTCACGGGGGCTTGTGTGATTGCCCTGGGCGACGAGATGGCCGGTCTCTGGGCAACCAGCGACGGACTGGCGGAGGTCCTTCAAACCGCCGGGCTGGCCGGTGGCGAAGACCTCTGGCGCATGCCCCTGCGGCAGTCCTACAAGGCCGGCCTCAAGAGCCCGGTGGCCGATCTGAAGAACACCGGGCCAAGGCCCGGTGGCTCCATTACCGCGGCCCTCTTCCTGCAGGACTTCGTGCCCCAGGGGTTGCCCTGGGCCCACCTGGATATCGCCGGCACGGTTTGGAGCGACAAGGGCCGCGGCCAGGATCCAGCCGGCCCAACCGGGTTTGGCGTGCGCACCCTGGTGAACTGGGTGGCCGCCGGAGCTCCCCTCGAGGGCGCCACCTAGGTTGATGCTGACCTTGCCAACGCTGTCTCCACCATGGCCGTGAAGAAGATCCGCTGGTACGCGAAGGCCCAGTTGGGCGTTTTGCTCCTACCCGCTGGGCTGTGCCTGTTTGGCGAGGCCGTGATCCGTAAGGGCCTTGAAGAGCTGGGCAAGCGGGCGGAACTGGCCACGGTGGCCGGCGACAGCCTGCCTGTGAAATTCCTGCAGGCCCCAGGGCCCTGGTTCTGGTATGGCACCTTTGGCCTGATCCTGATCAATGCCGGCGTGGGGCTGATGATTGAAAGCGGCCTGCTGCGCGGCTATCCGCGCCAGAGCTGACCGGCCCATGGGCCAACCTCAGGCCACCTTGAGACCCACCAAGACATCTGCAGGCGACTCCAGGGCATGGATTTGCCAGCGCGCCCGCTCACCACACTGGCCGAGCAGACGGTCCAGGTCATCGGCCGCCTGCTTGGGGCTGTCGTAGGGGCCAATATGGCGGGTGTGCAGACCGTCCCGAATGGTCAGGAGATACATATCATTCGCAACGCGGCGGAACCTACTTTAGCCAGTTAAAAACGGAATGCATCACGGCACCACCCTGACTCCCCAGGGCTCCCCCGTGCGGGCTTTCAAACCCCAGACCGCGTCCAGGCGGCGGTCGCGTCCACAGGCCCAGCGGTAGTAGCCGTATTTGAGCGGCTGGAGCCTGGCGTAGTTCTGGTGGTAGTCCTCAGCGGGCCAGAAGCGGTCGAAGGGCTGGATCGTCACCCTGAGATCGGTCTCAGCACGTCCCAATTCGAGGGCGGCTGCAGCCCGACTGGCCTCAGCCTGGCGCCGCTGGGTGCCATCCGCAACGAAGATCACCGGCCGGTAGGAGTCGCCGCGATCACAGAACTGGCCACCGCCATCGAGGGGATCAATCTGGCGCCAGTAGGTGCGCAGCAGGTCTGCAACACTGAGCTGGGCGGGATCGAAGCGCACCCGCACACTCTCCTGGTGGCCAGTGCCCCCCGCCGAAACCTGCTGGTAGGTGGGATGGGCCGTCCGGCCGCCGCTGTAGCCACTCTGCACATCCAGCACGCCGGGGAGGGTCTCCAGATCGTGCTCCAGGCACCAAAAACAGCCCCCCGCCAGCACCGCCTGCTGCTCCGGCTCGGGTGCTGCCGCCGCCACGGGATCCTGCCCCCCTGGCCATCCCAGCACCAGCACCAGGGCCAGCAGCCAGCCCAGAAACACCTTGCCGGCATCGCGCCAGCTCACCAACACGGGATTCACAGGGCAGCTCGGGGGGTGGATCGGCATTGGAGCTGGTCCAGGATGGCGGCTGCGGCCCGATCGGTGACACCGGGTTCACCCAACGCCTCACCGAGGCGGATGTAGCCCTCCACCATGGCTCGACGTTCTGGGCTGGAGCCATCGAGCAGGGGCAGGGCGCAACGCACGATGGCCGAAGCATGGAGATCCTCCTGGAGAAGCTCCGGCAGCAGCCGTTCCCCGAGCACCAAGTTCACCGGTGAGATGTGGGGCACGCTGAAGCGCAAGAGGGTTCGGGCCACAAACGCCGTGAACCCACTCACCCGGTAAACCACCACCTGGGGGACTCCCCGCAGGGCCAGCTCCAGATTCACCGTGCCGGACTTCGCCAGGGCCAAATCCGCGGCCGCAAACAGGGCCGGCTTGAGGCGATCAGCATCGGCGGCGGCAATCACGGTGGCCCGCACCCCAGCCAGGCGCAGCTGCTGAACCAAACGGATCTCAAAACCCGGCAGACCCGCGGGCACCACCACCTGGAGGGTGGGGTCAAGCCGCTGCAGCTCAGCCGCTGCGGCCACGATGTGGGGCAGCATGTAGCGGAGCTCCTGCCTGCGGGAGGCCGGCATCAACAACAGCACCGGTGCCTCCTGGTGCAGGCCCAACTGCTGACGAGCCTCGCCCCGCTCCGGCGCGGCGCTGACCGTGTCCAGGAGCGGATGGCCCACGTAGGCCACGTTGGCGCCGCGGCAGCGGTAGTAGCGGGCCTCGTCCTGAAAAATCGCGAGGATCTGGTCGGTGAAACGGATCAGGTTGGTACGCCCCTTGGATCCGAATTTGAACGCCCACTCCTGGGGGGCGATGTAATAGGTGATCGGCACATCGGGATAGCGCCGTTTGATACTGAGACCCAGGCTCACATTGGGGCCCATATAGTCAATCAGCACAACGCCATCGGGCAGTTGCTGCCGAAACCAGCGCTGCAGACGCCGCTGCAGACGCAGCGTCGGCAGGACAAAGGGAATCGCTTCCCACAGGCCAATCGCCCCCATGCGCATGGTGTTGGCCAGCAGGCGGGCCCCTGCCCGCTCCATCCGCTCGCCACCGAGGGCAACAATCTCAAGCTCCAGCTGGCGGCGCCTGGCCTCCCGATAAAGGGCCCGCACCAGCAACGATCCCTGCAGATCGCCGGAGACCTCGCCGGTGCTCACCAAGAGACGCAGCATCAGCGCGCTCCTGGCGTGGGACCACGGCGTGCCGGGGCCAGGGAGGCCTCCAGAAAAGCCACCAGGATCTCTGCGGTTGCCGAGAGCGGCTGCCGGCGCACCTCCGCCAGGGCCTGGGCCAGGGTGTGGCCACGGCGATAAATCAGGGTCCAGACCCGCTTCAGATCATCAACGTGCTGGCCCCCATCCAGAGCGGCCAGACCACTGCGCTGCAGGCCAATGCGGTTGAGGGCCCGCACCCGGGCCGGGTGGCCCTCCACCATGCAGAAGGGGGGGACATCCCGCTCGATGCGGCTCATGCCACCCACCATGGCCAGGGTGCCGATGTGCACAAATTGATGCACCCCCAGCACCCCACCAATCACCGCCCGGTCGCCAATCAGAACATGCCCGGCCACGGCTACCCCATTGGCTATCACGATGCGATCACCCAGCTCACAGTTGTGGCCAAGGTGGCTGTAGGCCATCAGCAAATTGCCATCGCCGATTCGGGTCACAGCGCGGCCATGGGTGGCGCGGTTGATCGTGACGCATTCCCGAATCGTGTTGTCATCGCCAATCTGCACGCCGGTGGGATCCCCGGTGTATTTGAGATCCTGGGGCTCGAGGCCGATGCAGGCCCCGGGAAACAGCCGATTCCCCCGGCCCATGTGCACGCGGCCATCCAGCACCACATGGGCCCCGATCTGACAGTCGGCACCGATCACCACCTCGGGACCAATCACGGCATAGGGACCCACCCGCACCCCCGGCGCCAGTTCAGCCCGGGGATCGATCACAGCGGTGGGATGGATCTGGGTGCTCATCGCCCTCAATCCACCAGCGAAAACAGGAGCTCACCCGAACACACCAGCTGACCCTCAACCGTGGCACTCGCCTGAACCTTGCCAAAGCGCCGGCGTTTCAAGCTGATCAGCTCACAGGTCATCAGCAGCTGGTCGCCCGGCACCACGGGCCGGCGGAAGCGCACCCCATCGATGCCTGCAAACACGAAGAGGCCCTTCGGCAGGTCGGGCATCTGGGTGACAATCAGCCCACCCACCTGGGCCATGGCCTCCACAATCAAAACCCCGGGCATCAGCGGCCTGCCCGGAAAGTGGCCCTGGAACTGGGGTTCATTCATCGTGACGTTCTTGATCGCCACAGCCCGCTTGCCAGGCTCGTGCTCAATCACCCGATCCACAAGTGCGAAGGGATAGCGATGGGGCAACAGCCCCGCAATCTGGTCAGCGCTCAGAAGCACGGAGGCAGCAGACGTGTCAACCAAGGGAATTCAGGCAGGGGATGGGGCAAACTCGGCCGCCAGGGCCGCCGCCAGGGCGGTATGAAGACGATGGGAACCGCGGTAGGCAAACACCTGGGCGCGGGGCAGGCCGACCAGAGCCAGGTCTCCCAGCAAGTCGAGGATCTTATGCCGCACCGGCTCATCGGCAAAGCGGAGGGGGGGGTTGAGCCAGCGGTCGCCATCGCACACCAGGGCATTGTCCAGCCCACCCCCCTGAATCAGGCCGGCGTGGCGCAGCTGCTCCACCTGGGAGCGCAAGCCAAAGGTGCGGGCCGGGGCGATCTCCTCCACAAAGCGCTGCGGGGTGAGCTCCAGGGCCAGGAACTGGCGGCCAATGGCCGGTTGATCAAAGGCAATGGCCGCGCCCAGATGCAGCCCGTCCGCCGGAATGGCGGTGACGAAGCTGGCACCGGCATGGAGCGTGAGCGGTCGCTGCAGCAGCGCCGCTGGGGGGCAGGGGCCCAGGGAGTGCAGGCCGATGCTGGCGATCAGATCCACCCAGGGCAGGGCCGAGCCATCTAGGAGGGGAACCTCCGGACCATCGACCCAGATTTCAGCCTGGGTGACACCCGTGCCCGCCAAGGCGGCCAGCAGGTGTTCGACCGTCGCCAACCGGCGTCCTCCAACCTCCAGGGCTGTGCAGAGGGTGGTGTCCCACACCTGGGTGGGCGCCAGCCGCTGCAGGGGGGAGCCGGGGCGATCCAGCCAACCCAGCCAAAATCCCGGCCGGGACGAAGGCGCCAGGCGCACGCGGCCACTGGCACCGCTGTGCAGCCCCACCCCGGCGATCTCACCCTCGCTGGCCAAGGTGTGGGCCCCGGCGAAATCGGCGGGCCAATGGCTCACTAGAACTTCCAGCCCACACCCAGGTTGAAGCGCCAATCGGAACTGAAATCTTCCGTGGCAACCTCAAGCCGCAGCGGGCCAACCGGGGTGGTGACAATCAGGCCGATGCCAGGGGAGAATCCCTGCCCCTTTTTCCCCAACAATCCCCCCGGATTGCCAGGAATATCGGACTGGGAACCAAAGGTGGTGCCGGCATCAAAGAAAATCTCGCCACTAATGATACTAAAGAGTGGGAATCGATATTCAATTGTAAATTCACCGAAGCTCTTACCCACCCCCAAATCACAGCTTGCGTATCCACGCACGGAGTTACCACCGCCCAAGCAGAAGGCCTCATAGGGGGGGATTTCATCCCCGATCAGCGTGCCGGCGGAGACCTGAAACGCCAGAGCTTGTTTGCAATCCTCAGGCTGGCCGGGGCCCGGCCGACAGCCCTTGTACAACTTCAGCCAATTTACGGGAATAAAGTGGGTGAAACTGCCACGAACCCGATTGAAGGTTGGGGAGTCGTCGCCAACCGATAAAAATTGTTCAGTGCCAATGCTGAGGAAGTTACCGCTGGTGGGATTGCGCGGATCATTCAACGTGCTGTAGGTGGCACCCAAGCGAAAACTCATCAGTTGGTTCTGAGAGGCGCAGTTGTAGGCGATGCAAATCACCTGACGGCTTGGAACAACATCGGGGGACTTATTCGCACCCACCACAGCTTGGGAGAATTTAGAGCCGGAGAAATTCATGGGCGTGACTTCTTGTCCGCCAAAAGCCAGGATCAGGCGCCAGGGGGACTGCTTGAAGGGGTCACCACCATTGAGGGGCCGCACGAACTGCACGTTGGCACCAACACGCTGGATTGCAACGGTGTCAAAATTGGTGCGAACCAACAGATCATCTCCACCTACGGAGCGGGGCTTGTTGGTAACAACATCAAAATCAGCACCGTTGATACTCCTCAGATCGGTCTTGAAGGTGCTGTTCTCGCTTTGAAAAATCTGGGGAATTTCACGGCTGAAGAAGATCCTTGCCCGAAACGACGTGCGGTACTTATCGCCCTTGATCCACGGGTCGGCGAAAGTGACATCGCCCAGACCACCAAACTGTCCGTAGGAAATATTGGTACCCAGATCCCAGGCGCGACCAAAGAGGTTGCTGTCCTGCAGCTGGATCTGGCCGAACACACCCTGGCTCTGGCTGTAGCCAATGCCTCCCGAAATAGAGCCACTCGACTGCTCAACAATTCCCAGAACCACCACCACTTCGCCGGGCTGGCCGGGCACGGGCTGCAAGGTGACCTTCACATCACTGAATAGGCCCGTGCCATAGATGCGCTTGATGTCCTCTTCAAGCTGACGGCGGTTGAAAACGTCGCCAGACTTCAGCGACACCTCACGGGTGATCACCCAGGGCTGGGTCTTGCCGCGAATTGTCTCGCCCTTGTCGTTGGTGGATTCACCGTCTTTATCGATGAACTGGACCTCCACACCCTGCACGGTGCCCTCCCGCACCAGCAGGTCCACCACCCCCTCAGGACTGACCCTGCTGGGCCCGCTCACCCGCGCCAGGGAGTAGCCCTGGTCGGTGTACCACTTCTGCAACTCCTGCATCCGGGTCTGCAGGGTGTTGAGATTGAGGGTTTTGCCGTAGTCGGCGGCAAAGGTCTCGCTCACCACCTGCTCCGGCAACCGCAGCTGCTCGGCGGGCTCCAGATTGACGCTCTGCAGCACCGGATTGGCCACCACGGTGACGATCAGCCGAACCCCCAGGGGGCCATCAACCGGCTGGATGCGCACATCGGAAAACCAGCCACTGGCATAGATGGCCGCCAGATCGGTCTCCAGCTCGCCGCGGGTGACCCGCGTGCCGGGGGTCACCGCCATGGCGGCGTAGGCCGCCAACTCGAGGCGATCCCGCTCGGGATGGTCGTCCAGCCCCTCAATCACCACTTCGGCAATCTGCACCCGGGGCTCGGCCGGCGCCGCAGCTGCCGGCGGACCATCCGCGGGCACATCCCGCTCGGGTAAAGGGAAAAAGCTGGGTGAATCCACCTGCTCAGAGGCGGGTGATGGCCCCGAAGGATCCACCTCCACAGGTTGCTCCTGGCCCCTGACGGGGGAGGTCGCCAGTATCAAGGTGCCCAACAAGGGCAAGGCTGCCCTGAAGGGCAACGCAGCCTTGGAACCCAGCGAGCCGGCCATGAGCGTCCCAGTAGCGCGGCGAAGCCGCAAATGCCGCAAACCTTACCCGTAGACCCTGGGTTCGGGACAGACCCCTTGGAGCCGTTTGAGAACCTCCCCATAGGCCTCCACAACTCCGCCTAGATCCTGGCGGAATCGGTCCTTGTCCAAAATCCTGTCCTGGCTGTCCCCCGCAGCCCCATCCCAGAGGCGGCAGGTGTCCGGGCTGATCTCGTCGGCCACCACCATCTGCTGGTCAGCCGCGAGCCCCAGCTCGATCTTGAAATCCACCAGGCGGAGGTCCACGGAATCGAACAGGCTGACCAGAACCCCATTCACAGCCCGGGCCTGCTGTTCGAGCTGGCGGCGCTGGTCCGGCGTCACCAGACCCAACCGCTGCAGGCGCGCATCGGTGAGCAGGGGATCGCCATAGGCATCGTCTTTGTAATAGAGATCCAGCAGCGGCGGATCCAGCGGAGTGCCTGGCTCCACGGGCAGTTGCTTGCACAGCGACCCCGCCGCCACATTGCGGATCACCACCTCCACCGGAATCACCCGCACCGGCCGGGCGAGCATCCAGTTGCCGGCGTGGTTGCCCTGGCCCAGCCCCAGGTAGTGGGTCGGGATACCAGCCTGGGCCAACGCCTCAAACAACAGCGCGGAGATCTGGCAATTGAGGCGTCCCTTGCCGGCCAGTTGGGCCTTTTTGAGGGCGTTGAACGCGGTGGCGTCGTCCTTGTACTCCACCGCCACCAGGTCGGGCTGGTCGGTGGCATGCACGCGCTTGGCCTTGCCCTCGTAGAGGAGCTTTCCGAGGCTGTAGGCAGTCATGGCGGGGACAGGGGAACGGGCGAAAGTGGGGCGGCATGGCCCCCGGGGGCCCGGGGCGAGCGCAGCTGCCCCTCCAGCAGCAGCTGCCGCGGATCGGACTCCGCATCGGCCTGACGGCGACGCTGGAGCCACTCACCGTAGGCATCGTCGATGCGTTCTCCGAGGCGCAGACGGCGCTCCAGGGCCCGGCGGGAGGCCGCATCACTCACCCCGGCCGCCAATTGCTGATCCAGCAACGCCGCCACCAGGCCCCAGGCCTCGGCGGCGGCAGCCTGCTCCAGGGCCCGCTCCAGGATGGCGTCGCGCTCCTGCAGGGGCAGCGCCTCCGCCAGGGCAGCCGCCCTGCCCCAGCGGGCCGCGGTGGCCGCACCGGGGCGGCGACTGGCGAGCAACACCTCCGCCGCCTGCTGGCCCAGTTGCAGGCTCTCAAGATGGTCGGCCAGCAGATCCAGGGCCACCTGTTGCGGGGCCTGGCGGCCATCGGCACTGGCGAGGGCCACCGGCAACAGCAGGCCCTCCAGGCTGGCGAGATCATCCCCAGCCAACAGGCGCAGGGACTGGGCCGCCTCGGCATGGTGCAGGCCGGCGTGGGCCGCCCGCCACCGCACCGTGAGCCAGCGCTGACGCGCCTCCCCTGGGGCGGGGCTCACCCGGGCCAGGGCAACCAGGGCAGCGTCCGGCGCAGCGCAGGCCAGCAGCGCCTCGGCCGCCGTCAACACCTCCGGCAAGCTGGGCCGCAGCGGCATGGCCGCCTGCAGCTCCTGCTGTTCCTGGCGCAGGTCGTCGAGGCTGCCGGCCTGCCGGAGCCTGGAGCAGCGCTCGAGGCTGGCCCCGTCGCGCTGGGGCGACGGGGCGCTGACACCCCGGGGGGCCACCAGCAGCGCCAGCAGAACGGAGCAGAGAAGCGGCAGCAAGGGCCGCGCTGGGGGAGGAAGATGGGGCACGGTGGCCCGGCCTGCGGGGTTCATCTCGGATGATGAACCTAGGGGAGCCCACTCCGGAGCTCCATCACTCCCCTCGATCAACTCCCCCCATCAACGTTTCAATCCCCCCCCTCCATGGCACCTGAGGCAACTCCCGCTCCGGCCCGCGTTCTGGTGGTGGGCGGCGGCGGGCGCGAGAACGCCCTGGCCTGGGCCCTGGCCCGCTGCCCCGGGGTGGAGCAGGTGTGGGTGTCGCCGGGCAACGGCGGCACCGCCGACCTGCCGGGCTGCCACCAGCTGGCCATCGCCGAAGCCGACCATGCCGGCCAGCTGGCCGCCTGCCGCCAGCTGGCGATTGAGCTGGTGGTGGTGGGTCCTGAGGCCCCCCTGGCCGCCGGTCTGGCGGACCACCTGCGCAGCGCCGGGGTGGCGGTGTTCGGGCCCGGCGCCGATGGGGCCCAGCTGGAAGCCAGCAAACAGTGGGCCAAGGCCCTGATGCAGGAGGCCGGCGTGCCCACCGCCGGCTACTGGCCCGCCAGCAGCGAGGCGGAGGCCCTGGCGGTGCTGGCGGCCCAGGCCAGGCCCCTGGTGGTGAAGGCCGACGGCCTGGCGGCCGGCAAGGGGGTGACCGTGGCCGAAACCCTGGCGGAGGCCCGCGCCGCCGTTCGGGAGATCTTTGCGGGGCGCTTCGCCGACGGGGAGGGGGCTTCCCTGGTGCTGGAGGAGCGCACCCACGGGCCGGAGGTGTCGGTGTTTGCCCTCTGCGATGGCAACCAGCTGGTGCTGCTGCCGTCCGCCCAGGACCACAAACGCATCGGCGAGGGGGATACCGGCCCCAACACCGGCGGCATGGGGGCCTACGCGCCGGCACCGCTGCTGGACCAGGACGGCCTGGAGGAGGTGCTGCGCACGGTGCTGATGCCCACCCTGGCCGCCCTGCAGGCCCGTGGCATCGACTACCGCGGCGTGATCTATGCCGGCCTGATGCTCACCGAGACGGGGCCGAGCGTGATCGAATTCAACTGCCGCTTCGGTGATCCTGAATGCGAAACCCTGATGCCGCTGCTGGGGCCTGAGCTGGCGGCGGTGCTGTGGGCCTGTGCCAAGGGCCAACTGGATGGGGCCCCGGCCCTCACCATCCAGCCGGGCTGCAGTGCCTGCGTGGTTGCCGCGGCCCAGGGCTATCCCGGCAGCGTGCGCCAGGGGGATCCCATCGAGAGTGGGCTGCAGCCCAGCGACACGCTCCAGCTCTTCCACGCCGGCAGCCGCCGTAGCCCCGGGGGGGCCTGCCTCACCAGTGGCGGCCGGGTGCTGGCGGTGGTGGCCCAAGCCGACGACTTCGACAGCGCCTTCGAACGGGCCTATGGCGGGCTGGCCCAGGTGCGGTTTGCCGGCATGACCTTCCGCCGCGACATTGGCCACCAGGTGCGCAGCCGATGAACACCGCCACTGCCAGCTGGCACGAGCGCCTGGCCCAATGGTGGGCGGAATTCAGCCTGCAGACCAAGCTGCTGGCGGTGGCCACCCTGGTGGTGAGCCTGTTGATGACGGGCATCACCTTCGTGGCCCTGAACGGCATTCAGCGCGATGCCCGCATGAGCGACACCCGCTATGCCCGCGACCTGGGGCTGCTGCTCTCGGCCAACGTGACGCCCCTGGTGGCCGAGGGCAACGACCGGGAGCTGGCTTCGGTGGCGGACCGCTTCTGGCGCTCCAGCCGCAGCCTGCGCTACATCTTTTTCGCCGACCCCGACGGGGTGATCTACCTCGGTATTCCGATCGGCTCCAACAACGGCAGCAGTGAACTGCTGTTAAGCCGGCGGCTGGAACTGCCCAGCGACATCCACAAGCGGCCCGACAATCCCCTGGTGCGCCAGCACCTCACGCCGGATGGCCAGGTCACCGACGTGTTTGTGCCGATGGTGAGCGACGGTCGCTATCTGGGAGTGCTGGCCCTGGGCATCAACCCCAACGAAACCCTGCTGGCCAGCGCTGCCCTCACCCGCGAGGTCACGGTGGCGGTGTTCGTCTCCATCTGGGTGCTGGTGATTCTGGGCTCGGTGTTCAACGCGCTCACGATCACCCAGCCGGTGAAGGAATTGCTGCGGGGCGTGCGCCAGATCGCCGGTGGCAA
>JAGYNF010000160.1 GCA_018400215.1 Cyanobium sp. M55B138
CCCGTGGCCTCCAATTCGCCGTGGAGAGCGGCGCCGGCTCGCCAGCGGGCTTCAGTGATGACGACTACGACCAGGCCGGGGCGACGCTGGTGCCGCCCGACCGCTCCGTTTGGGGTGAGGTGGATGGCGTGCTCTGCGTCCAGCCCCCGCCGCTGGAGCAGCTGGGGCAACTGCGGTCTGGGGCTCTGCTGATGGGCCTGCTGTCGCCCTATGGCGCCCATGCCCTGGCGGAGCGCCTCAACGGAGGCCAGGTGTCTGCCCTGGCCCTGGAGTTGCTGCCCCGCATCAGCCGCGCCCAGACCATGGACGTGCTCTCCTCCCAGGCCAACATCGCCGGCTACAAGGCCGTGTTGCTGGCGGCGGCGGCCCTGAACCGCTACGTGCCGATGCTGATGACCGCCGCCGGCACGATTCAGCCGGCCCGGGCCCTGATCCTGGGGGCCGGCGTGGCGGGCCTGCAGGCCCTGGCCACGGCCCGGCGGCTGGGGGCGGTGGTGATGGTGAGCGATGTGCGGCCGGCGGCGCGGGAGCAGGTGGAATCGCTCGGGGGCCGTTTCCTGGCGCCCCCCGAGCAGGAGGAGGCCCCCGCCGAGAAGGGGGGCTATGCCCAGGCGGCCAGTGAGGCCTTCCTGGAGGCCCAGCGCCAGCAGCTCTGCGAGCAACTGGCTCTCGCAGACATGGTGATCTGCACGGCCCAGGTGCCGGGCCGTCCGGCGCCGCGCCTGATCAGTGAGGCCATGCTGGCCCACCTGCGGCCCGGCTCGGTGCTGGTGGATCTGGCGGTAGCCCAGGGTGGCAACTGCGCGGCCACCGTGGCGGGGCAGACGGTGGTGCGCGATGGCGTCACCCTGATCGGCGGCGATGCCCTGCCCTGCAGCGTGGCCCACCACGCCAGTGCCCTCTACGCCCGCAACCTGGCGGCCCTGTTGGAGCATCTGCTCGACTGCCCCGGCGAGCCGGGGTTGACGCCCTTTTCCCTGAATCTGGAGGATCCGATCGTGGCTGGTTGTCTGTGGACCCATGCCGGCGGCTGTCTGCGCCCCGAGGTGTTGGGCTCCAAGAGCGTGGAGGTGGCGGCATGAGCGGCCTCAGCCAGGCGCTCTGGGTGCTGCTGTTGGGCAGCCTGCTGGGGCTGGAGTTGATCGGCAAGGTGCCGCCCACCCTGCACACGCCGCTGATGAGCGGCGCCAATGCCATCAGTGGCATCACCATGCTGGCCTCCCTCACGCTGATCTCCCGGGCGGGTGAGAACCCGGCCCTGCTGGCGCTGGGGGCCGCCTCGCTGGCCTTTGCCCTGTTCAACGTGGTGGGTGGCTTTCTGGTCACCGACCGAATGTTGGCGATGTTTTCGCGCAAGTCGTCCAACCGCACCTCCTCCAACCGCAAGCCCCGGGTAGAACGCTGATGACCCTCTCGACTGCCCTGGCCTGGGCGATTGACCTGCTGGCCGTGCTGCTGCTGGCCCTCGGTCTGAAGGGCCTCTCCAAGGTGCGCTCGGCGCGCTCCGCCAATGGCCTGGCGGCCCTGGCCATGGGCCTGGCCGTGCTGGGTCTGTTGATCCAGCAGCCGCTCAGCGCGGTGGCCTGGCTCTGGATCGTGATCGGCAGTGCGGTGGGTGGCCTGGCGGGTCTGGTGATGGCGCGTCGGGTGCCGATGACGGCGATGCCCGAAACGGTGGCCCTGTTCAACGGCTGCGGCGGCATGGCCTCCTTGCTGGTGGCCCTGGGGGTGGCCCTGTTCGGGGCCGGTGAGGCCGGCCTGGTGGAGGGCATCTCGATCGTGATCTCGGTGTTTGTGGGGGCCATCACCTTCACCGGGTCGCTGGTGGCGATGGGCAAGCTGCAGGGCTGGATCGACACCCCCGGCTGGACCCAGAGCCAGGTGCGCCATGGCGTGAACATCGCCCTGGCCGTGGCGGCCCTGGTGGGGGCCTTCTCCCTGCCGGCCGATCCGGCCGGTGCCGGCCTGTGGTTGTTGCTGCTGGCCGCCTCCCTGCTGGGGATCGGCGTGACCCTGCCGATCGGTGGGGCCGACATGCCCGTGGTGATTTCACTGCTGAACAGCTACTCCGGTGTGGCGGCGGCGGCAGCTGGCTTCGTGGTGGGCAGTCCGCTGCTGATCGTGGCCGGCGCCATGGTGGGGGCCGCTGGCCTGATCCTCACCCAGGTGATGTGCACGGCGATGAACCGTTCGCTGCTGAACGTGCTCTTTGGCGGGGCCCTCGGGGGCGGCGGGGGCGGCCCCGTGGGCGGCGGCGGCGATGAGGCCGGCTACACCCGCATCACCAGTTGCAGTGCCGAGGAGTGCGCCCTGGCCCTGGAGAACGCCGAGCGGGTGGTGTTTGTGCCCGGCTACGGCCTGGCCGTGGCCCAGGCCCAGCACGCCCTGCGGGAGCTGGCCAAGTTGCTCGAAGCCAATGGCACCGAGGTGACCTATGCCATTCACCCGGTGGCGGGGCGCATGCCGGGCCACATGAACGTGCTGCTGGCCGAGGCCGACGTGCCCTACGAGCAGCTGGTGGAGATGGATGCCATCAACCCGGAATTCCCCCGCACCGATGTGGTGATCGTTCTGGGGGCCAACGACGTGGTGAATCCCGACGCCAAGACCGACAGCAGCAGCCCCCTCTATGGCATGCCCGTGCTGGAGGTGGATCAGGCCCGCCAGGTGTTTGTGGTGAAGCGCAGCCTGGGGGCTGGCTATGCCGGGATCAAAAACGCCCTGTTCGAGCTGCCCCAAACCGCCATGGTGTTTGGCGATGCCAAGGTGGTGCTCAATGGCCTGGCCAGCGAGTTGCGCGACCTGGGCTTCGGCAAGAAGACCGCGGCCTGAGCCCTGCGGCCCTCATGGCAGCAGGTCTACGTCCGCTTGGCGCACATCCACCTGGATCGGTTCACGAGAGGATTGCACCTCCACCTGGATGGGCCCCTGATCCTCGGCGATTTTCACCGGTTCGGCCAGGCTCACCGGTTCCCTGAGGCTGACGCTCACGGTGCCCTTCACGGCCATGGGTTCCTTGGCGCGCACGTCGGCCTGGATCGGTGCCTCCAGTTTCAGGGCATCGAGCCGCAGCCCCCCATCCTTGCCGGAGCGAATCGCCACGGGTTCGCTGCTGGAATCGATCTGGATGGTGATGGGCACCGCGCCGCGGATCGCGATCGGGATGGGCTCCTGCTGCTTGGGCAGGCCAACCGGTAGGGGCTGGGCCAGCAGCCGGTTGATGGCGATCCCCAGGGCACAGCTACTCAGCACCACGGCCAAGGGCCAGCGCCAGACCATGCTGATCTGGATCCAGGTGGCCGATCGCTGGTCGGGGGAGGGAGGGAGCATGGGCGCCGCTGAACGTGTTGACCTTCATGGTCAACACAAACTCTCCAATTGCGCAACCGCTGGCTGCGTCCCCTTCCAGCAGCGCTGGCCGTGGATTGGCCCCGACCTGCAGACCCTGCGCGACACCCTGCGCCCCCAGCGCCTGCCCCCCGACCGGGGGGTGCCCCTGCTGGTGCCCATGGCGCGGGGCGACCAGCTGCTGATGCTGGCCGAGCAGCCGGCGGGCCCACCGCCCCGGGCCTGGGTGCTGCTGGTGCATGGCCTCGGCGGCGACAGCGGCCGGCCCGGGGTGCGGCGGCTGGCCCAGGCCCTGCTGGCGGCAGGCTTTGGCGTGTGGCGCCTCAACCTGCGCGGCGCCGGAGCGGGCCGGGCCCTGGCGGCGGGCACCTACGCCGCCGCCTGCAACAGCGATCTGCTGCCCGTGTTGGCCGCGGCGCGCCAGCGGGCGGGGGATCGGCCCCTGCTGGGGGTGGGGCTCTCGCTGGGGGGCACGGTGCTGCTCAACGCCCTGCTGGCGTGCCCCGATGGCCTCGATGGCCTGGCCTGCGTCAGCAGTCCGCTCGATCTGGCGGCCTGTTCCCGCCAGATCGATTCGCCCCGCAACCTCCTCTACCAACGGGTGTTGCTGGCCGGGCTGATCCGCCTCACCCTGGCCGATCCCCGGGCCCAGCCCTGCCGGGAGGCGCTGGGCGCCGTTCGTTCGATTCGCCAGTTCGACGCGGCGATCACCGCGCCGCGCTGGGGTTACCGCAGCGTGGAGCACTACTACCGGCAGGCCTCGCCACTCCTGGCCTTGGGCGGTGGCGGGGCCGTGCCCCCCACCCTGCTCCTCCATGCCCAGGACGACCCCTGGGTGCCCGCTGCTGCGGTGCTCGGCCTGGCGACCCAGGCGCCGCCGAGGATCAACGTTTGCCTGCCCGCGCACGGCGGCCACAACGGCTTCCATGGCCGTGGCGGCGCCAACTGGGCGGACTCCTGCGTGGTGGAGTGGCTAGCGCGGTGTGGCGGCTAGCCGGGAGCGTTCGGGCTGGCGGCCCATTGGTAGTGGC
>JAGYNF010000161.1 GCA_018400215.1 Cyanobium sp. M55B138
CCAGCCGCCATCGGCCGCCGGACCGGCGCCGGTGAACAGCACCACACCGATGCGCGGGTTGTCGCGCACCCGGCTGAAGGCATCACAGAGCTCCTGCACGGTGCGGGGCCGGAAGGCATTGCGCTTGTGGGGGCGATCGATCGTGATTCGGGCGATGCCCCCATCGCTCAGCTCGAAGCGGATGTCCTGGTAGGCGCCGACCCGCTGCCAGGACACGGGCTGCTGGGCCTGGGACGCCGTGGTCATGGCGAATCGACCGAGGAGCACGCCATTCTGCGCAACGCCTGGCGCCACGCCGCATCGGCGCGGCGGTCGGTGCGCAGCACCAGCAGGGCCATCGGCTGCTCCAGGCCCCAGGCCAGGGCTGGCTCCAGCTCCGCCAGGCTGGGCACATCACGGCTGGGCACGCCATGGGCGGCCGCCAGGGCGGCGTGGTTGAGGGCCTGGGGCATGGCGAACAGCCGCTCAAAATCAAGGGGGGCCGCCGCCGCAGGCCGGATCGGCAACTGCTCAAAGATTCCACCCCCACCGTTGTCGATCAACACCACCAGCAGCCTGCCGGTGAGCTGGGAGTGCCACAGCCAGCCATTGCTGTCGTGCAGGAGCGCCAGATCCCCCGTGAGCAGCACGGCCTGCCCCAGGGCCTCGGCCACCCCGCAGGCGACCGAGAGGGTGCCGTCGATGCCCGACGCCCCGCGGCAGGCGTGGATCGCTCGGGGCCGCCCCACGGGGGCAGTGAAACTCTCCCAGTCCCGCACCGGCGAGCTGTTGGCGATCACCAGGGGCAGGTGGGCCGGTAGCCAGCGCTCCAGCTGGCGGGCGATGGCCGGCTCCCCCCAGGCGGCGGGCGCCAGCAGCTGTTGATCCAGCAGGGCCTGCAGCCGCTGCTCCAGCCCCCGCCAGCTCGCCGCCAGGCGCAGGTTGCTCGTGGCCGGGGAACCCATGGCAACCGGCTGGGGCAGCTGGGCCAGCCAGGCGGCCAGCCCACCAGACCACGGGCCGCGGCAGCGGGCGAGTGGATCGAGGGGGCGGGGATCGCCCTCGCTGACCAGCAGCTGGGGGCCACCGCAGGCCTGCAGCAGCTCCAACAGCCGTCGGCTGGCCGGCAGGGGGCCCAGCCTCAGCACCTGGAGCTGGGGCAGGGCCTGGGCGAGGTCGTGGGGCAGCCGCGGAGCCACCAGGTCGTAGCTGGCCACCAGCTCCAGCTGGTCGCAGCCCCGCAGGCCACTGAGGCCATCGGCCAGCACCGGCCAACCACTGCGCTGCTGCCAGCGCCGCAGGGCCGCCACGTAGCCGGGCCAGGCCTGGGGGTTGCCCCGCCAGGGACCGGCCACCACCAGCCCCGGGCGGTCGGGATCCAGGCCTCCCCAGCCGAGCACATTGGCCGGGGCGGGGCTGGAGGGCGGAGGCGGGGCCCCCGTCTCTAGGGGCGGGGGGGCCGGCAGGGCAGCCAGGGCTGCAGCCCGCTCCCGCAAAACCTGCGCCGGGGCATGCAGGGGCTCCTCGAACGGCAGGTTGAGGTGCACCGCCCCGGGGGGTTGGCCGTTCGTGCCCCGGCAATGCCGCACAGCCGTCTCCGCCAGTGAGCGGAGCCGGCCCCCAGCCAGCGCCGCCAGGCCATCGGGCCCGGCCTGGTCAAACCAGCGCACATTGGCCACCAGAAAGGCGTCCTGGTTCACCGTCTGGTTGGCACCACAGCCCTTGAGGCGCAGCGGCCGATCCGCCGTGAGCAGCAGCAACGGAATACAGCCGTAGTCGGCCTCAACCACCGCCGGCAGCAGATTGGCCACCGCTGACCCCGACGTGGTGATCACGGCGGCGGGCTGGCCGCTGGCACGGCCCAGACCCAGACCAAAGAAGGCCGCCGATCGCTCGTCGATGGCGGTGTGCAGACGGCCCCACCCCCGCTGCACCAGCAGCCCCACGGCACTGGCCAGGGGCGCCGAGCGACTGCCGGGACACACCACCCAATGACGCACCCCGGCGGCGCTGAGGCCCTGCAGCAGCGCCAGGGCCGCGTCCAGGTTGCGGGCAGCCAGATCGGGACCCACTGGCTCGGAAGCGGCCAACGACAAACCGACACGCTGCAGGATGGGGCGACCATCCTGCTCTGCCCCTTGTCCGCTGGCCCCGTCGACCCGCAACCCCCTGCCCCCCGGGCCGCGTTGCTGCGCCAACTGCGCGGCCTGCTGGTGTGGGTGGCGCTGGCCCTGCTGCTGCGCTGGGCCGTGATCGAACCCCGCTGGATTCCCTCAGGCTCGATGCTTCCCACCCTGCAACTGCAGGACCGGGTGCTGGTGGAAAAGCTGCGGGTGCGCCTGCACCGCCCGCTCGCCGCCGGCGCCGTGGTGGTGTTCCACCCACCGGCGGTGCTCCAGGCCGCCGGCTACGACCCCGGCAGTGCCCTGATCAAACGCCTGGTGGGTCTTCCCGGCGATCGGATCAGCATCCACGACGGGGTGCTGTGGCGCAACGGCACGGCCGTGCAGCCGGATTGGGCCGCGGAACCGATGCAGTATGAGCTGGCCGAGCTCACCGTGCCGGAGGGCGAACTGCTGGTGCTGGGCGACAACCGCAACGCCAGCCTCGATTCCCATCTCTGGGGCACCCTGGATGAACAAGAGCTGATCGGCACGGCGGTGCTGCGCTACTGGCCACCGGCCCGGTTCGGGCCGATTCGGGTCTCCACCCCAGGCGGGGCGGGTTGAGCTGCAGAGCGCCTCGTCTAGGGTGCAGCGGTGACGCAGAGCACGCCGAGGAATGTTTAACCCGGAGTTCCTGACGAGCGACAACGAAGCCATCAGTGGCAATGCCCTGATTCAGTACCTCCAGGACCAGTCTCCCGATGTGCTGCAGCGCATTGCCCGCTCCGCCAGCGGCGAGATCCAGGACATCATTCGCCACAACGTGCAGGGGTTGCTGGGCATGCTGCCCGGCGAACACTTCGAAGTGAAGGTGCAGACCAACCGCGACAACCTCGCCGGCCTGCTCGCCTCGGCAATGATGACCGGCTACTTCCTGCGCCAGATGGAACAGCGCATGGAACTCGAGGCCAGCCTGGTGGCCGGTGGCAGCGGCGCCGACTACGACGCCGACCCGGGCCCCCTGCGGCTCTGAACCGGGATCGAGGCCTTGGGATCGCGGGGCACCAGGCCCAGGCGCAGCAACGTGTTGTCGATGGCCGCCAGGGTTGACCAGCTGGCCTGGTCCGGGGCCCAGGGCCGGGCGGTCAAGGCCTCGGCCAGGTCCAGCAACCGCTGCCCATCACAGGCCACCGGGGCCTCGTAGTGGGCAGGGATCACCCAGCGCAGGTCGGGAAGCTGGGCCAGCTCCCGGATCCACGCCACCAGGGCATGGCGGCAGCGGGGAAACACCAGCCGCTCCAGCACCGGTGCCACCTGCAGCTGCGCGTCCTCGCCGGGCACCAGGGCAAGGAAGTCCTCCTGCCAGCCGGTCCGCCAGCGGAACGGGTAGAGGCCGAAGTAGGCGCGGGGATGGCGCAGCCCGGGCGCCAGGGACTGGCTGATCACCTCGCCCCAGCCCGGCACATCCAAGCGGGCGGGGCGCAGGTAGGAGGCAAACAGCACCAGGCGCTGCCAGCCCCGCCGGCGCAACTCAGGCGTATCCACCAGGGGCTGATCACCCCGATCCCGGGCATGGAACAGCAGGGGCAGGGGATCGCTGTTGAAGACGGCGGGCGGCGCGGCGGCGATGGCCACCAGGGCATCGGTGAGCAGCAGGCTGCCCGTGGCCCGGTGCAGACAGGCCACCTCCATGAAGCGACCCAGGCCGAGGTCGAGGGGGCCGAGGCCGCACCAGGCGAGTTCATCGGTGTGGGGCAGGCCCTGCTCAAACAGCACCCGGGTGCGGCGGGCGGGAAACCCCAGCCAGCTGGGGGGCAGCGCCAGGGGGAAACTCCACTGGCCGGGGGTCACCCACACCTCAGCGGCAGGAAAGGCCCTGGCCAGGGCGGGCGTGGGCAGCTTGTGCTCCAGGCCTGAGGCGGTGGGCAGCACAATCGTGAGCACCGGGCCGTAGAGCTGCTCGAGCTCGGCCAGGGCCGCCAGCACCTCGGCGGTGGGGGGCAGTGGGGCATACAGCAACAGACCCCGGCGCAACCGCAGCACCGTCATCCGAATCGGCACCGCCACATAGAACACCCCCTGCAGCTGCTCAAAGCTCCACACCTGGGCAGGGATCAGCTCCCGCACCAGGGTGGGGCGCCGGCCGTAGGGATAGAGCGGCAGCAGCGGCCACCAGGGCCAGCGCTGCTGGGAGGGATCAGCGGCAGGGAAGGGAGCAGGGGGCTCAGGCGTGATCACATCGGGTGCAGGC
>JAGYNF010000162.1 GCA_018400215.1 Cyanobium sp. M55B138
CCCCGGCTCAGGCCCCAGCACCAGCGCCAGCCCCAGCCCCAGCCCCAGCCGCCGCAGCGGCCGAGGAGCCGCCGCCCGATCCCGAGGATTGGAGTGCGGAGCTGGCCCGCATCGATCTGGCCCTCAAACGCATCGGCTGGCAGCGGGAACAGGAGGCCCTCTACCTGGAGCGGGCCTTCGGCCACCCCAGTCGCAGTCGCCTCACCACCTACAACGACCTGCTGGCCTATCTGGACCTGGTGGAGGCCCTGGAGCCCCCCTGTGATCCCGCCTCAGCCCCGGTGCCCCTGCGGCGGCGCGACCTGCTCAGCCAGAGCGATGCCCTATTGGCCCAACTGGGCTGGACCGCGCTGCAGGGCAGGCAGTTCCTCGAGCATCACCTGGGCCCGAGCAGCCGGCAGCAGCTCAGCGATGCCCAACTGCTGCAGTTCAACATGCTGCTGGAAGAAGCACTGATGGCAGCCCACCAGCCTGCCCCGCCGGCAGGAGCGTGAGAAGGAACCAAAGCGCCCTCAGGGCGGCAACGCCGCTAGGCGGCAATGGCGGCGAACCAGGTCGGCCCCGATGCCAAGCCTGTGCTGGTTGGCGTAGGCCTCTCGCTCCAACCGCTGTTCCAGGGCACCGGCGGCGCGATAGAGCGGCTCCTGCAGCACGGGCTCCAGGTTGGGCGGCATCAGCGCATCGATACCAAGGGGGCGGGGCCGGGCGCGCACATGGCCGTTGCTGCAGCTCTGGGCCACATGGATCGCTTCGTGGTTGAGCACCTTGGCGAATTCGATACTGCCGCTCTCCACCACACCGGGCTTGATGCGCAGGGTGCGGGCCGCCGGATCCCATTCACCGGCCGCACCGCTTTTGCGGGGTTCAGCCAGCTGGATGCGCACACCGGCCCGGGCCAACACCGCCAGCAACTCCACGGTGTCACTGCGTTCCGGCCCAAAGCGGGGTGGGTTGGCCATCAGCCCGCGGATGGCGGCCAGGGAGAGGGGAGGCTCACCGCTGCGGCGCTTGTAGTGGTAACGGGTGCGGCCATCGGCGAGCAGCTCCGCCCGGGGGGTCCAGGCCGCATCGGCGTCCGCCAGGCTGCTCAGCAGGCTGTTCTGGTCCATGGTCTCCAGGCCGGCCAGGGTGGGAGGCAGGAGCAGCGCCAGCGGCAGCGGTAGCTCCTGCCGCTGCAGCCACGGCCCAGCCTGGGGCAGAAGGGCACCGCCCAGTCCCAGCAACAGCAGCCCTCCCCACAGCCAGCGCTTGGGCCGACGGCGCGCTGAGGCCAGGGGTCTGGGCCGGCTGGAGGGGCAATCGAACTGCTGCACTTTTCCAGTTTGCCGGAGCACCACTTGCCGGAGCACCGCTGGCCCTGGCCAATTGCGAGGATCGGCCTGCGTGTTGATACCCCAAGCGGCCATGCCCCTCTCCCCCCTGGTGCGCCAGCTGCAGCAGGTGCCCCTCACCAGGGAGGTGCTGGAACGCAGCCGCCGGCCCGATCGCCTGCGGCTCAGCGGCGCGGGCCGGGCGGGCCGGGCCCTGGTGAGCAGCGCCCTGGCCGGGCAGGCCGAGGCGCCCCTGCTGGTGATCGTGCCCACCCTGGAGGAGGCGGGGCGTTGGGCGGCGCTGTTGGAGCTGATGGGCTGGCCCAGCTGCCAGCTCTACCCCACCAGCGAGGGCAGTCCCTACGAACCCTTTGATCCCACCAGTGAGATCACCTGGGGGCAGCTGCAGGTGCTCAGCGAACTGCTGGATGGCGCCAGACCCATGGCGATCGTGGCCAGCGAGCGGGCCCTGCAGCCCCACCTGCCGCCCCCGGCAGCCCTCCAGGCCCGCTGCCTGAGCCTGCGCAAGGGCGAGGGGGTCGATCTGGAGCAGCTGGGGGAGACCCTCACCCTGCTGGGCTACGAGCGGGTGACCTCCATCGAGCAGGAGGGCAGCTGGAGCCGCCGCGGCGACATCGTCGACGTGTTTCCGGTGAGCAGCGAGCTGCCCGTGCGGCTGGAGTTCTTCGGCGAGGAGCTGGAGAAACTGCGGGAATTCGACCCCGCCAGCCAGCGTTCCCTCGATCCGATCGAGGTGGTGCGGCTCACCCCCAGTGGCTACGGCCCCCTGATCGCCGATGCCCTGCGGGCGGCGATGCCGGCCGGGTTGGAGCAACTGCTCAGCCCGGCGGCCCTCGACCAACTGCTGGAGGGGGGCACCCCTGAGGGGCTCAGGCGGCTGATGGGCCTGGCCTGGGAGCAGCCCGCCTCCCTGCTGGATTACCTGCCGTCCAGCACGCTGGTGGCGATCGATGGGCGGCGCGCCTGCCTGGCCCACGGCCAGCAGTGGTTCGACCACGTGGTCGCCCATCACCGCGAGACGGCCGGCGAGTTCGACACGCCGCTGCCGCCGGTGCTGCACCGCGACCCAGCCACAACCCTGGCCGAGGCCAGCGGCGGCTTTGCCGGCTTCGACCTGGCCGAGCTGCACGAGAGCGACCAGCACCCCAACAGCTTTGATCTCACCAGCCGCTCGGTGCCGGCCCATCCCAACCAGTTCGGCAAGCTGGCGGGGTTGATCAAGGGCTTCCAGGCGGAGCGGGCCCGGGTGTGGCTGCTCTCGGCCCAGCCCAGCCGGGCGGTGGCGCTGCTTGAGGAGCACGACTGCATCGCCCGCTTCGTGCCCAACCCCGCCGATCGGCCGGCGATTGAGCGGCTGATCGAGCAGAACACGCCGGTGGCCCTCAAAACCAAGGGCACCGCCGAACTGGAGGGCCTGCAGCTGCCGGCCTGGAAGCTGGTGCTGATCACCGACCGGGAATTCTTCGGCCAACACGCCCTGGCCGCCACGGGCTATGTGCGTCGGCGGCGCAAGGCGGCCAGCCGCACGGTGGATCCGGGCAAGATGCAGCCCGGCGATTTCGTGGTGCACCGCAACCACGGCGTGGGCCGGTTTCTCAAGCTGGAAAAACTCGCCCTCGGCGGCGAATCCCGCGACTACCTGGTGGTGCAGTACGCCGATGGCCTGCTGCGGGTGGCGGCCGACCAACTGGGCAGCCTGGGCCGCTACCGCGCCAGCGGCGACCAGGCGCCCGAGCTCAACCGCATGGGTGGCACCGCCTGGGGCAAGGCCAAGGAGCGGGCCCGCAGGGCCGTGCGCAAGGTGGCGATGGATCTGGTGAAGCTCTATGCCGAACGCCACAAGGCGCCTGGCTTCGCCTACCCCCCCGATGGCCCCTGGCAGAGCGAACTCGAAGACTCCTTCCCCTACGAGCCCACGCCCGACCAGGTGAAGGCAATCGCCGATGTGAAGCGCGACATGGAGCAAGCCCAACCGATGGACCGGCTGGTGTGCGGCGACGTGGGTTTCGGCAAGACCGAGGTGGCGATCCGGGCGATCTTCAAGGCCGTGACCGCCGGCAAACAGGTGGCGATGCTGGCGCCCACCACCGTGCTGGCCCAGCAGCACTGGCGCTCCCTAAGCGAGCGCTTTGCGCCCTATCCCATGCGGGTGAGCCTGCTCAACCGTTTCCGCACCGTCTCCGAGCGCAAGACGATCCTCGAGGGACTGGAGGCCGGCACGGTGGATGTGGTGGTGGGCACCCACCAGCTGCTCTCCAAGGGCACGGGGTTCAAGCAATTGGGGCTGCTGGTGGTGGATGAGGAGCAACGCTTCGGCGTGAACCAGAAGGAAAAGATCAAGGCCCTGCGCAAGGACGTGGACGTGCTGACGCTCTCCGCCACACCGATCCCCCGCACCCTCTACATGAGCCTCTCGGGCGTGCGGGAGATGAGCCTGATCACCACGCCGCCACCGCTGCGGCGACCGATCAAAACCCACCTGGCGGCCCTCGATGAGGAGGCGGTGCGCAGCGCCATCCGCCAGGAGCTGGATCGCGGCGGCCAGATTTTCTACGTGGTGCCGCGGGTGGAGGGCATCGAGGACGTCGCCGAGGGGCTGCGCCAGATGATTCCAGGCCTGAAGCTGCTGGTGGCCCACGGCCAGATGGCCGAGGGGGAGTTGGAGAGCGCCATGGTGGCCTTCAACGCCGGCGAGGCCGACCTGATGCTCTGCACCACGATCGTGGAGAGCGGCCTGGATATCCCGCGGGTGAACACGATCCTGATCGAGGACGCCCACAAGTTCGGCCTGGCCCAGCTGTATCAGCTGCGGGGCCGGGTGGGCCGCAGCGGCATCCAGGCCCACGCCTGGCTGTTTTATCCGGGGGATGCCTCCTTGAGCGAGGCGGCACGCCAGCGCCTGCGGGCGATTCAGGAGTTCGCCCAGCTGGGCAGTGGCTACCAGCTGGCCATGCGTGACATGGAGATCCGCGGCGTGGGCAACCTGCTGGGG
>JAGYNF010000163.1 GCA_018400215.1 Cyanobium sp. M55B138
ACGGCGTTGGGGATCGGCCAGGGCTACGGCGATCTGTTCAGGTTCTTCCAAGATCTCGGCCAGCAGGGGGGCCTCAGCCACCGGGGAGGGGTCGCCTTGGCTGGGCCGCTCCAGCTGCTCGCATTGGTCGAGGCTCTGTTGGGCAATGTCCCGCAGGGTGGCCTCGGTGCCGTGGGCCAGCACGCAGGCGTAATGCTGGCGGGCTGCAGAGCTGTCACCCAGCCCATAGAGCCGCGTGTGCCCCAGCAGCAACTCCAGCCGCAGCCGGAGGGGATCGGCGGGGTTGGCTGGCACCTCCGCCAGCAGGTCTTGGCTGAGTTGCTCCACCTCGGGCCAGCGCCGTTCGCTGTAGGCCAGTTCGATGGCGGCGTAGCGCTGCTGCTGAATCTCCGGTGACAGGCTCATGGCGATGCGCGTCGGGCATCTCGGCTGAGCCAAAGTGTGGGCCCTTGCCAGCGCAAACGCCAGCCGTCGCCCAGGTCGGCGCTGCCGCTGCCGTTCGGCTGGTGCAGTCTCTCCAGCAGGGCCTCCAGGCTGCGGCTGGGCCAGCGGCGGCCGGTGTGCTGCTCGAGCCAGGCCTGCAGCAGCTGGCTTTGGTTGGCGGGCAGGAGGGCGGCAAGGGGGCCCCGCCGCAGGGCAGGCTCCAATCCCTCGGCTGGGGCGGTGGTGTGCAGCTGGGCCAGGGCCAACTGCAGCAGCTCATGGCTGGCCTGGTCGGCGTCCGCCAGCTGCTCGGCCACCCGGGCCATGCGGCGCACGGCGCCGGGGTGAAGGGCTTCCAGCACCGGGGTCACCTCCAGCCGCAGCCGGTTGCGGCTGAAGCCGGGGTCGCTGTTGCTGGGATCGATCCACACCGGCAGCTGCAGGGCCTGGCAGAGCCGTGCTGTGTCGCTGCGGCTGAAGTCGAGCAGGGGGCGCACCAGGGCAATGCCGCCGCTGAGGGGTCGGCTGCGCCGCAAGCTGGCCAGGCCCCGCCGGTGGCAGCCGCGGGCCAGGTTGAGCAGCAGGGTCTCGGCTCGATCGCTGGCCGTGTGGCCCGTGACCACCCGGCTGCAGTGCAGCGCCTCCGCCCGCGCCGTCAGGCGGCCGTAGCGCCATTGGCGGGCGGCGGCCTCATGGGGACGCTCCTCCGGCTGCCGCAGCCACGGTTCCAGCACCAGGGGGAGCCCCTGCCCCCTGGCCCACTCCGCCAGGGCCTGCCCCTGCTGGGCCGAATCCTCCCGCCAGCGATGGTCGCCGTGCCACAGCTGCAGGTCCCAGCCGTGCTGGGGTTGCAGCGCCTGCAGCAGGGCCACCAGCGCCATGGAATCCTGGCCGCCGGAGACGGCCAGCAGCAGCCTCTCCCCTGCGGGCAGCAGCTGGGGATGGTGCCGCAGCAGGCGGTGCAGCCGGTGGTGGTCGCCGTGCCAGGACGTGGTGGCCTCGGGTGGGAGAATCACCCCACTGTGCTTTCCCCCGGTATGTCGCGCTTCGATCGCCTTCCCGCCGCGTTGCGCTCGGCCCTGGTGCAGCGGCGTCTGCTCAAGGTGATCGCCGGCCTCACCAACTTTGATGCCGCCAGCGTGGAGCGGATCAGCCGCGCCGCTGGCCTGGGTGGGGCCGACGTGATCGATATCGCCTGCGATCCGCAGTTGGTGGAGCTGGCCGCCGCGGTGAGTGGCCTGCCGATCTGCGTGAGCGCCGTGGATCCCGAACTGTTTCCCGCTGCGGTGGCCGCCGGTGCCGCCATGGTGGAGATCGGCAATTACGACGCCTTCTATCCCCTGGGGCGCATCTTTGATGCCGCCGAGGTGCTGGCGATCACCCGCCGCACCCGGCAGCTCCTCCCTGCGGTGGTGCTGAGTGTCACGGTGCCCCACGTGCTGCCCCTGGATCAGCAGGAGCAACTGGCACTCGACCTGGTGGCCGCCGGTGCCGACCTCATTCAGACCGAGGGCGGCACCAGTGCTCGACCCCTCAGCGCCGGCAGCCTGGGCCTGATCGAGAAGGCGGCCCCCACCCTGGCCGCGGCCCACAGCATCAGCCGCGCCCTGGCGGCCGGGGGCCTGGAGGTTCCCGTGCTGTGTGCGTCTGGCCTTTCGGCCGTCACCGTGCCGATGGCCATCGCCGCCGGCGCCAGCGGAGTGGGCGTGGGTTCCGCCGTGAACAGGCTCAGCGATGCCGTGGCCATGGTGGCGGTGGTGCGCGGTCTGCGTGAGGCCCTGGGCTGCCCGCAGGGGGTGCCAGCACCTGGCACCCACGTCTAGGTTTCCCGTGCTTCGAGGCGGCGCCTGATGGGTTCTTTGCTGTGGTTGGTGCAGTGGCCGGTGCGGGCTGCTGTGTTGTTGCTGGTGGCGGCCCTTCCCCTCGGGGTGGAGGTGGAGGGTTTTGGCGTGGCCCTGCTCTCGGCCGTGGTGATCGGCCTGTTGGGCACCCTGTTGATCTGGCCCCTCAAGCTGCTGCTCGGTCCCTTCTGGGCCGTGACCAGTCTGGGAGGGCTGATCAGTCCGGTCACCCTGCTGTTCAACTGGCTGATCACCGTGGTGCTGTTTGCGCTGGCGGCCTGGTTGATTGAGGGATTCCGGTTGCGCCGGGGCCTGTTCAGTGCGGCCCTGGGTGCGGTGGTGTATGCCCTGATTTCCACGGTTGTGCTGCGGTTTCTTGGCCTGGAGGTGCCGCTCACCCGGGTGGCGAGTCTGTTGGGCGGCTGGTCGATCGGCTGACGAACCGATCAGCCACACCATCCCCCCTTCCCGGTGAGAATGGGGCGATGGCCGGCCTTTTCCAGCTCCACGCCCCCTACGAGCCCAAGGGTGACCAGCCCACGGCGATTGCCGGCCTGGCCCAGGGCGTGGATGGTGGTGAGCGCTACCAGACCCTGCTGGGGGCCACCGGCACCGGCAAGACCTTCACGATCGCCAATGTGATCGCCCAGACCGGCCGGCCGGCCTTGGTGTTGGCCCACAACAAGACCCTGGCGGCCCAGCTCTGCAACGAGCTGCGGGAGTTCTTCCCGAACAATGCCGTTGAATACTTCATCAGCTACTACGACTACTACCAGCCCGAGGCCTATGTGCCGGTCTCGGATACCTATATCGCCAAAACAGCATCGATCAACGAGGAGATCGACATGCTGCGTCACTCGGCGACCCGCTCGCTGTTTGAGCGCCGCGATGTGATCGTGGTGGCTTCCATCAGTTGCATCTACGGCCTGGGGATCCCAAGTGAATACCTCAAGGCGGCGGTGAAGTTTCAGGTGGGCGAGACCCTCAACCTGCGCGGTTCCCTGCGGGAGCTGGTGAACAACCAATATGCCCGCAACGACGTGGAGATCTCCCGCGGCCGCTTTCGCGTGCGCGGCGATGTGCTGGAGATCGGGCCGGCCTATGAAGACCGGCTGGTGCGCATCGAGCTGTTTGGCGATGAGGTGGAGGCGATCCGCTACGTGGACCCCACCACCGGCGAAATCCTGCAGAGCCTGGAGAGCATCAACATCTACCCGGCCAAGCACTTTGTGACGCCAAAGGAGCGCCTGGCCGAGGCGATCCAGGCCATTCGCACCGAGCTGCGCGAGCGGCTGGATCTGCTCAATGGCCAGGGCCGGCTGCTGGAGGCCCAGCGCCTCGAGCAGCGCACCACCTACGACCTGGAGATGCTCGAGCAGGTGGGCTACTGCAATGGGGTGGAAAACTATGCGCGCCACCTCGCCTGCCGCGAGGCGGGCACGCCGCCGGAGTGCCTGATCGACTATTTCCCCGACGACTGGCTGCTGGTGGTGGATGAAAGCCACGTCACCTGCAGCCAGCTGCAGGCGATGTACAACGGCGACCAATCGCGCAAGCAGGTGCTGATCGAGCACGGCTTCCGTCTGCCCAGCGCCGCCGATAACCGGCCGCTCAAGGGGGAGGAGTTCTGGCAGAAGGCGCGCCAGAGCATCTTTGTGAGTGCCACCCCAGGGAACTGGGAGCTGGCCGAGAGCAAGGGACAGGTGGTGGAGCAGGTGATCCGCCCCACCGGCGTGCTCGATCCCGTGGTGGAGGTGCGGCCCACCGATGGCCAGGTCGATGACCTGCTGGGCGAGATCCGCATCCGGGCGGACAAGCAGGAGCGGGTGCTGGTGACCACGCTCACCAAGCGGATGGCCGAAGATCTCACCGACTATCTGGCCGAAAACGGCGTGCGGGTGCGCTACCTGCACTCGGAGATCCACTCGATCGAGCGCATCGAGATCATCCAGGACCTGCGCAATGGTGAATACGACGTGCTGGTGGGCGTGAATCTGCTGCGCGAGGGGCTGGACTTGCCGGAGGTGTCGCTGGTGGCGATCCTCGATGCCGA
>JAGYNF010000164.1 GCA_018400215.1 Cyanobium sp. M55B138
ACCGTTGTTACCCACCCCTGGCCACGTCTGCGGCTGCAAGCGCGCTTGGATGGGCCCAGCCCGGGGCAGCGCGATGCCACAGACGACTCTGTGGGGTTCGTTGTGTGATCCCGCGTTGTGGCCCGCGGTGTTTGGCCTAAAACGTCCCCCCCCATGCGGATGATCTTTTGCTCGAATGGTCGCCCCAATGGGCAAACCAGGGCGCGCTGGACGCCGCGCCCGCTGGTCCGTGCCACGGCATTGGTGGCCTCTGTGCTGTTGGTGGCCTGCGGCCAGCCCCCCCGCCCACAGGCCACCGAAGGCGCCGACCGCCCCTTGGTGCTCACCAGCTTCACCGTGTTGGCCGACCTCGCCAACAACGTGGCCTGTGGCAAGTTGCGGGTGGAGTCGATCACCCGCCCCGGGGCGGAGATCCACGACTATGAGCCCACCCCCAGCGACCTGCGCCGGGCCCAGGACGCCCAGCTGGTGCTGATGAACGGACTCAACCTCGAGCTGTGGGCGCAGCGCTTCCTCGACAGTGCCAAAGGTGCGGATCAGGTGGTGGTGAGCGAGGGGGTGGAGCTGATCCCGATCAGCGAGGATGCCGGTGCCGGCAAGGCCAATCCCCACGCCTGGATGTCCCCCCAGCAGGCCCGCACCTATGTGGCCAACATCCGCGACGCCTTCATCCGCCTCGATCCCGCCAACGCCGACACCTTCCGGCGCTGCGCCGCCGACTACACCGCCGAGCTGGAGGCCCTCGACGGCGAGTTGCGCGATCAGCTGGCCGTGCTGCCCGCCGATCGGCGCCTGCTGGTGAGCTGCGAGGGCTCCCTCAGCTATCTGGCCGCCGACTACAACCTCGACGAGGCCTATCTCTGGCCGGTGAACGCGGAAACGCAGGTCACCCCCCAGCGGATGGAGCGGGTGATTCGCACCGTGCGCGAGCGCCAGGTGCCGGCCGTGTTCTGTGAGAGCACCGTCGACGACCGGCCCCAGCGTCGCGTGGTTGAGGAGACTGGTGCCCGCTTCGGGGGGGTGTTCTTTGTGGACTCCCTTTCGGAACCGGACGGCCCGGCGCCCACCTATCTCGACATGCTGCGCCATAACGCCAAGACTCTGGTGCAGGGTCTCAATCCCCATGGCCAGTCCTGATCCCTCCCCCCCCGCCCTGCAGGGCCTCGCCGGCATCGCCGTCGACCACCTCACCGTGGGCTACAACGGCCGCCCGGCGGTGGTGGATGTGACCCTGGAGCTCCAGGCCGGCAGCATCTGCGGCCTGGTGGGCATGAATGGGGCCGGCAAGACCACCCTGTTCAAGGTGCTGATGGGCTTTCTCAAGCCCAGCAGCGGCAGCATCCGCATCGCCGGCTGGAGCCTGCGCCAGGCCCAGCGCCGCCAGCTGGTGGCCTACGTGCCCCAGAGCGAGCAGGTGGACTGGCAGTTCCCGATCCGCGTCTGGGACGTGGTGATGATGGGCCGCTATGGCGCCATGGGTCCGCTGCGCTGGCCCTCCGACGACGACCGCCGCCGCGTGCAGAACGCCCTGGAGCGGGTGGACCTCTGGCCCCTGCGGGAGCGCCAGATCGGTGCCCTCTCCGGGGGGCAGCGCAAGCGGGCCTTCCTGGCCCGGGCCCTGGCCCAGGGCGCCGGCGTGCTGCTGCTGGATGAGCCCTTCAGTGGTGTGGACATCAACACCGAGCGGCTGATCATCGACCTGCTGATCGCCCTGCGCGATCAGGGGGCCACCGTGCTGATCGCCACCCACGACCTGGAGTCGATCCCCAGCTTCTGCGACCGGGTGGTGCTGATCAACCGCACGGTGCTGGCCTACGGCGACACCTCGGAGGTGTTCACCCAGGCCAACCTGCTGCGCACCTTCAGCGCGGCCCCTTCGCCCTCTGCCCCCAGCTGATGGAGACGTTGCTGAATCCCTTGCTCCAGCCCCTCATCCAACCGCTGGAGATGCTGTTCATGCAGCGGGCCCTGGCCATCGGCGTGGTGGTGGCCGTGGTGTGCGCCGTGCTCTCCTGCTTCATGACCCTCAAGGGTTGGGCCCTGATGGGCGATGCGGTGTCCCATGCCGTGTTGCCGGGGGTGGTGATCGCCTATGCCCTGGGGCTGCCCTTCGCCCTGGGGGCGTTTGTGTTCGGCGTGGGGTCGGTGGGGGTGATCGGTGGAATCAAGCAGCACACCCGGGTGAAGGAGGACACCGTGATCGGCCTGGTGTTCACCGGCTTTTTCGCCCTGGGACTGGTGCTGATCTCCAAGATCCGCAGCAGCGTTGACCTCACCCACATCCTGTTCGGCAACCTGCTGGGCATCACCGATGCCGACCTGGTGCAGACCGTGGTGATCAGTGTGGGCTGCCTGCTGGTGCTGCTGCTGTGGCGCCGCGACCTGCTGCTGTTCTGTTTTGATCCCAGCCATGCCCGCACCATTGGCCTCAATACCGGCGTTCTGCACTACCTGCTGCTCACCCTGGTGAGCCTGGCGGCGGTGGCGGGCCTGCAGACCGTGGGCATCATCCTGGTGGTGGCGATGTTGGTGACCCCTGGCGCCACCGCCTATCTGCTCACCGACCGCTTTGACCGCATGACCTGGCTGGCGGTGCTCTCGGCCGTGAGTGCCACGGTGCTGGGCATCTATGCGAGCTACTGGCTGGATGCCTCCACCGCCGGTTGCATCGTGGTGGTGCAGACCCTGCAATTTCTCTTGGTGATGGTGTGGGCGCCCCGCCATGGGCTGCTGGCCCAGCGGGCTGCCCGCCGCTCGCCCGGCTCCGGGGTTCAGGGTTAGAACGGGAATGATTTCCATCCGCCCCGGGTTTTGATCCGCTGCGGTGGGGCTCCCGTCTCGCCCGCTTCTCCCCCCATGGCCTTCTCCAGCGCTGTTCCCGCCGCCGAGCGCCTGCCGGTGACCGTGCTCACCGGCTACCTCGGTGCCGGCAAAACCACCCTGCTCAACCGGATCCTCACCCATGAGCACGGCCTCAAGGTGGCGGTGATCGTGAACGAATTCGGCGAGGTGGGCATCGACAACCAGCTGGTGGTGGATGCCGATGAGGAGATCTTTGAGATGAACAACGGCTGCATCTGCTGCACCGTGCGGGGCGATCTGATCCGGATCATCGGCAACCTGATGAAGCGCCGCGACCGCTTCGACCACCTGGTGATTGAGACCACCGGCCTGGCCGACCCGGCACCGGTGATCCAGACGTTTTTCGTGGATGAGGACCTGCGCGATGAGCTGCGGCTCGATGCGGTGGTCACCCTGGTGGACCTCAAACACGTGGAGCAGCACTGGGACACGGAAGAGGTGCAGGAGCAGCTGGCCTTTGCCGATGTGCTGGTGCTCAACAAGGCCGATCTGGTGAGCGACGCCGAGCGCGCCGCGATCGAGCGGCGGGTGCGCGCCATCAACCCCGTGGCTCGCCTGCTCACCAGCCACAACGCGGAGGTGCCGATGCAGGAGCTGTTGGGCGTTCAGGCCTTCGAGCTGGAGCGGGCCCTGAGCCTGGATCCCGGTTTCCTGGTGGATGAGCATGCCCACGAGCACGACGATGCCGTGGGCTCGTTGGCCCTGGTGGAGGAGCGGCCCATGGATCTCGACAAGCTCGGCAGCTGGATTTCGGATCTGGTGAGCAGCCGCGGCCCGGACCTGTTCCGCATGAAGGGCATCATCCAGTTGGCCGGCAAGGACGAGCGCTACGTGCTGCAGTCGGTGCACATGCTGATCGACGGCGATTTCGATCGCCCCTGGAGGGCGGGTGAGCGCCGCCGCACCGAGTTTGTGATCATCGGCCGCGATCTCGATGCCGATGGCCTGCGGGCCGGTTTTGCGGCCTGTGTGGCCTGAGCGCTCGTGTCATCCGCACCGGTGCTGGTCAACGAGCAGCTCAGCGGGGAGCTGCAGCAGCCGATCACAGCCCTGGCCTGGAGTTGCGATGGCGAGCTGCTGGCGATCGCCAGTGGCGGCGGCGAACTGGCCCTGCTGGACTTCCGGGCCGGCTGTGAGGAGTTGCTGCGGGGCGATCGCGACCAGAGCCTCGATGCCATCGGCTTCAGCAGCGACGGCCAGTTCCTGATGGCCGTGGGCCAGGCCGGCGAACTGCTGCTCTGGGAGCTGGGCGGCAGCGGCGTGCGGCCCCTGGCCCTCGCGCCCCTGGCCCTGGGGGCCGGCTGGCTGGATGCGG
>JAGYNF010000165.1 GCA_018400215.1 Cyanobium sp. M55B138
CTTCTCATCGCTGATCAGCTTGCCGGTGAGCACGCACAGCAGGGCGTCATGGGCCTCCACATCGCCCACACTCAGGTAGTGGGCATCGTTGGTGGCGATCAGCTGGATGCCGAGTTCGGCACCGATCTTGGCCATCTCGGTGTTGACAATCCGGTCTTCGATGCCGCCATGGTCCTGGATCTCCAGGTAGAAGTCGTCGCCGAAGACACCCTGGTACCAGCGGGCCACGTCGCGGGCCACATCGGGACGGCCGCGCAGAATGGCCTGGGGAATCTCGCCGCCCAGGCAGGCGGTGGCCACCATCAGCCCCTCGCTATGGGCCTGGAGCGTGGCTTTGTCAACGCAGGCCCGGGCAAAGATGCCACGGCCGCGCATGCCGCGCAGATGGCTGATGCTGGTGAGCTTCACCAGGTTGCGGTAGCCGATGGTGTTTTTAGCCAGCACCACCAGGTGGTAGCGGCGCTCCTTCTTGGGCGGGTTGGGATCATCCAGCGCCCCGTTGATCACGTACATCTCATTGCCGATGATCGGCTTGATGCCCGCGTTGCTGCACAGCTTCAGCAGCTCAATCGCGCCGTACATGACGCCGTGATCCGTGAGGGCCAGCGCTGGCATGGCCAGCTGCTTGGCCCGCTCCACCATCGCCGGCAGCTGGCTCGCCCCATCCAGGAGGCTGTAGTCGCTGTGGTTGTGGAGCGGAACGAAAGCCAAGGGGGGCAGCGCCTGTAGCGCTCAGCGTAGGGCCCTCCCCCCAGATCTGGTGTCAGGCCGCCAGGGGGGCCTCCGGGCGGCTCTGCATCACCCGGGCGGCCAGCTCGTAGTGATGGGCCACCTGCAGCAGGCGGCACTCCTCCAGCACGTTGGTGATCAACTGCACACCGATCGGCAGGCCCTGCAGATCAAAACCGCAGGGCACATTGATCGCCGGCAAACCCGCCATGTTGGCAGGAATGGTGAGCAGGTCGGCCAGGTACATGGCCAGGGGGTCATCGGTGTGGGCACCGAAGCCGAAGGCGGTGGTGGGGGAGGTGGGGGTGAGCAGCACATCCACGGCCTGGAAGGCCCGGTCGAAATCGCGCCGGATCAGGGTGCGCACCTGTTGGGCCTTCCTGTAGTAGGCATCCACATAGCCGGCTGAGAGGGCGTAGGTGCCGATCAGGATGCGGCGTTGCACCTCGTCGCCAAAGCCCTCGGCCCGGCTGCGGGCGGTCATCTCCGCCAGGCTGCCGGCCCCCTCAGCCCGGTAGCCATACTTCACGCCGTCGTAGCGGGCCAGGTTGGCCGAGGCCTCCGACGGGGCGATCACGTAGTAGGTGGCGATGCCGTCGTTGAACCGGGGGCAACTCACATCCACCAGCTCACAGCCCAGGGCCTGGAGCTGTTCGGCGGCGGCCAGCACCGAGGCCTTGACCTGGGGGTCGAGGCCCTCCGCCTCAAAGCACTCGCGCACGAGGCCCACCCGCAGCCCGGCAACCGGCTGGGTCAGGGCGGCGCGGTAGTCGGGCACGGGCACCTTGAGGCAGGTGGCATCGCGGGGGTCGGCGCCGGCGATCACCTGGAGGATCTCGGCGGCATCGGCCACCGAGCTGGTGAAGGGTCCCACCTGGTCGAGGGAGCTGGCAAACGCCACCAACCCCCAACGACTCACCCGGCCATAGGTGGGTTTGAGCCCCACCACCCCGCAGAAGCTGGCGGGCTGGCGGATCGAGCCGCCCGTATCCGAGCCGAGGGACGCGACACATTCACCGGCCGCCACCGCGGCCGCACTGCCGCCGGAACTGCCACCGGGCACCCGCTCGGGATTCCAGGGGTTGCGGCTGGGCCCAAAGGCCGAGGTCTCGGTGGAGCTGCCCATGGCGAACTCATCGAGGTTGGTCTTGCCCAGCAGCACGGCGCCGGCCTGCCACAGGCGCCCGGTGGCGGTGCTCTCGTAGGGCGGCACAAACGACTCCAGCATCCGGCTGGAGCAGGTGGTGCGAATGCCACGGGTGCAGAGGTTGTCCTTGATCGCCAGGGGGACACCGGCGAGGGCAGGGAGCGGGTCTCCAGCCGCCCGGGCCGCATCGATGCGGTCGGCATCGGAGCGGGCCCGCTCCGCCGTGACATCGAGGAAGGCGTGCACCGTGCCGTCGACGGCGGCGATGCGGGAGAGGTGCTGGTCCGTGAGCTCGCGGGCGGACACTTCGCCCCGCTGCAACTGCCCGCGCCATTCGGCGATGCCCATCCACCCTGGTTCCAGTTGGATTGGACGCTATCAGCCAGGCACCCACAGCCCAGCCACCAGGTCAAACCACCTCGGTGAGCGGCTCACGGCGACGGATGCGCAGCAGCTCGTGCTCCAGGCCGGCCGGGGCCTCGGCCTGGAGGTCATCGAGAAAGGCTGGCAGGGCTCGCTCCAAGGTGCTGCGGCGCACAAAGGGACCAAACCAGTAGGTCACTGCGGGAGTCTGGGTGCGCACCCGCGCCCACCAGGCCAATCCCAGTCCGTTGGCGCAGCGGCGAACGGGCCAGAGCAGGGGATTCATGAAGCGCGAACCGTCACCGATGCATTCTGCCCGCAAGGGGGGCACGGAACCGGGAAATGCATCACAGCTGCACGTCTCCTTGGAAACCAGGTGCTGGGGCGGGGTTGAACCCCAGTTCAACCAGGGGCAGGGGTGCGGGCTGGGGGGCAGCCTGGGGCGATGGGGTCTCGTGAGCTGGACCAGGCGGCTGAGCCTCCTCAATGGCAGCTTCAAGCACCACCGGGGACTCAACGGGAGGCTCAGCCGAAGGCTCAACCCGGGGCTCAGCTTGGGGCTCGGGCTCAGCCTGGGGCTCGGGCTCAGAGCTAGGCAGCTGGGGCCGCACGATGCGGGGCGCCGGGTCACCGCCCCGCAGGCCCTGCATCCAGCTGCGCCGGGCCACCTCATAGAGCAGCAGGGCCGTGGCCACCGAGGCATTCAGACTCGGGGTGGCACCGCGCAGGGGAATGCTCACCAACTGGTCGCAGTGCTTGCGGGTGAGCATCGAGAGGCCGTCGCTCTCGGATCCGGTCACGATCACCAGGGGGCCGTCAAGGTCGGCCTGCTCCAGGCTGACACTGCCCTCTGCCGCCAGGCCCACCACCCGGTAGCCCTCCTGCTTGAGGCTGTCGAGGGCCCGGTTCAGATTCACAACCCGGGCCACCGGCAGGTGCTCCAGGGCGCCAGCCGCCACCTTCGCCACCGAACCGGTGAGGCCGGCACTGCGGCGCTGGGGCAGCACCAGGCCATGGGCGCCGAGGGCCTCGGCGCTGCGGGCAATCGCCCCCAGGTTGTGGGGATCCGTGATGCCGTCCAGGGCCATCAGCAACGGCGGTTCGCCGATGCTGCGGCAGCCGTCGATCAGGCTGGCCAGGTCCAGGGTTTCGGCCGCGGCGGCCTGGAGCACGATCCCCTGGTGCACGGCACCGCCGGTGAGCTGCCCCAGCCGGGCCCAGGTCACCTCCTCCACCAGCACTCCAGACGCCTTGGCCTCCCGCAATAGCTGCAGGAACTTGGGCGTGAAGCGCATCTCGGGCGTGCACCAGATGCGATGCACGGGCCGCCCGCTCTCCAGGGCCGCCAGGGCTGAGTGGCGCCCCCAGATCAGATCACTCGGCTGACTGTCGTCGGCATGAATCCCCTGGAGCGGTTCAGCATCGGGCCGATCCACGGCCACCACCGGCGGCCGGCTGAAGCGCGAGGGCACCAGACGCCGGGGACGGCCACCATCGCGGGGGCGACCATCGGGGCGGCCCGCTTCAAAACGACGGGGACCGCCGGAGCGACCGCCCTCCTCCCGCCGCGGGGCGGGGCCACGGGAATAGCCGCCGCCACTGCGCTCAGGGGCACCGGGCCGGCGCGACAAACCAGGACGCTCGGCCTGGCCCCGGCCAGGTTCTCGCCGAAAGTCGCGTCCCCGATCCCGGTCCCGATCCTTGTCGCGATCGCGGTCGCGGTCCTTATCCCGGTCTCGATCGCGGTTGAACGAACCGGCAGGACGGCCGGGTTTACGGCCCCCGGTTCCCGCCCACTTGTCGGGACGGCGTTCAAATCGAGGGCTCATGGGAATCCTGGTTATGGATCGATCTCCTCCAAGTGATCTAGCAGCTCG
>JAGYNF010000166.1 GCA_018400215.1 Cyanobium sp. M55B138
CTTCTTTTCCGATCCCATCCTTGGCCAACTGGCGCCGCATTGGGGGTGCCGATCGATACGGAGAACCGACACTGGTACGAAGACCTTGGTCGGTTTCGGTGGCCCATCCCCCATGACGGTCTACGACGTGTTGGTGGCCTTCGCGGTGCTCAGCCTGTTGCTGCTGATCGCCCTGGCCCTGCGACAGCGGCTGGCACTGCTGCGCCAGCTGGGGCTGCCGGAGGCCCTGATCGCCGGCCTGCTGGGGCTGGCGGTGGGCCCCTATGGCCCGGTGCAACTGGTGCCCGACACGGTGGTGGAGGTGTGGGCCCAGGCGCCGGCGGCCCTGATCGCCCTGGTGTTCGCCACCCTGTTCCTGGGCCAGCGGCTGCCCAGCCCCCAGCGGCTCTGGCAGCGGGCCGCCCACCAGACCGCCTTTTCGATGGTGATCGGCTTCGGCCAATACCTGGTGGCTGGGATCGTGGTGCTGGCCCTGCTGCAGCCTCTGCTGGGCAGCCATCCGTTGATGGCCACCCTGGTGGAGGTGGGCTTCGAGGGCGGGCACGGCACTGCGGCCGGCATGGGCCGCACCTACACCGACCTGGGCTTTCCCGCGGGCCGCACCCTGGCCCTGGCCATGGCCACCGTGGGGGTGATCGCCTCGGTGTTGCTCGGCACCGTTCTGGTGCTGGTGGGCCAGGCCCGCAGCTGGCTGTTGCGGCATCGGCACCGCAGCCCCGCCGCCCTGGTGGGCGGCCGCAAGGAAAGCTTTGGCGCCAAGGAGCGACTGGCAGCGGAGGAAGCCGCCGGATTGATCCCCGCCCACCAGGTGATCAGTCTCGACGTGCTCACCCTCAACCTCTGCCTGGCCGGGGTGGCGGTGGGCATCGGCGTTGTGATCAAGCAGGCCATTGTGCAGATCGCGCCCCTGTTTGAGGCGGTGCCGGTGTTTCCCCTGGCCATGGTGGGGGGGCTATTGATTCAGCTGCTGCTGCAAAAGCTCAACCAGCCCTTTCTGGCCTCGGCCACGGATCAGGCCAGCATCGCGTCACTGGCGATGGACGTGCTGATCACCGCGGCCATGGCCAGCCTGAATCTGCCATTGCTGGCCGACAACCTGCTGCCATTCACCCTCCTGGCGCTGACGGGGTTGACCTGGAATGTGCTGATGGTGCTGGTGCTGGCGCCACGGCTCTTCAGTGATGCCTGGTTCGAGCGGGCGATCGCCGACTTCGGCCAGGCCACCGGCAGCACCGCCAACGGCCTGCTCTTGCTGCGCATGGCCGATCCGATGGGGCACAGCCATGTGATGGAGGCGTTTTCGTTCAAGCAGCTGCTGTTCGAACCCTTTCTCGGTGGCGGCCTGATCACGGTGTTTGCCCCCCTGGCGATCAACGCCATGGGTCTGGGCCGCAGCACCACCACACTGGAATAGGCGGCGCATGTCCATCGATTGAACGAGTGGCAGCCAAGGGATCAAGCCTCGCCCTCGGTGCACTTCTGGCGGCACAATCAGCGGCTCGGCGGGCGCCAACCATGCAGTACTGTTATACACAGACCGATCCTCACATCATGCTCACGGGTTCAGAACTGCTCGCCAAGGTCAAGGAACTGGGCGATGTCTCCAAATCAGACCTGGTTCGCGAATGCGGCTACGTGAGCAGCAAGAAGGATGGCGGTGAACGCCTGAACTTCACGGCCTTCTACGAGGCCCTGCTGGGGGCCAAGGGCGTCAGCCTGGGGGGCGATGGCGATGGTCGTGGCAAGGGTGGTCGCAAGCTCAGCTATGTGGCCACCGTGCAGGGCAATGGCAACCTGCTGGTGGGCAAGGCCTACACCGCCATGCTCGATCTGCAGCCGGGCGACGAATTTGAGATCAAGCTGGGTCGCAAGCAGATCAAGCTGATCCCCGCTGGTGCCACCGAAGAGGAGTGAACCACTGCCCTTGAGGGTCATCATGCCGTTGATCCAGCAGCTGGCGGGTCTTGAAGCCCTAGTCTTCCAATGATTCGTGACTAGGCGAATTCAGTGCCTGCCAACGCTGCAAACCCAAAAACCGGGCCAGGGGCCTGAATGGGCGCAGCAAGAACCCTTCATGCGGATATCCCTTAAGCATCCGATTCCAATAAATCCAGGGAAATCCAAAGCGCTCAAGCAGCCACATACTCCAACGCTCTTTCACGGGATTCACAAAAAAGCTACTCACCGGCTTATAACTATAATCAAACTCCATCAACATAACACTATGGTTACTAGTGATCAGTGGGCACGCTGTATAGCCGTCATAGGTTGAAGACAGGTCCTGTCCCTGCAGCGTGGCGACCACATTCTTGGCAACGACAGGGGCCTGCTTCCGCACTGCAGCACCGGTTTTGGCCGTGGGGAATGAACCCACATCGCCCACCGCAAAGACAGTGTCGTAGCGACAATGCCGCCCCGTGCGGGAATCGACATCAACCCACCCCTCCGCCGCAGTGCGCGCCAGGGAGCTGGATGCCACAACCCGCGGAGCCGACATCGGCGGCACCACATGTAGAAGATCGAATGGCAGGTGCTCCAGCCCCTGCTCACCATCCGGGCCGGTCACGCGAAACGTGGCCTGCCGACCCGGGCCATCCACGGCAATCAAGTTATGACGATATCGCACCTTGCAGTGATGGCGCTCGGAAATTTCAACCATCTTCGCGTTGTAAGCATCCACGGGAAATAAGCTGGACTGGGCAGTGCAAAAGACCAGTGAGGAGTGAACACCCACCCCACTTCGCGCATCAAATTGCTGGCGAGCCAAATGCATAATTTTTTGGGGTGCACCACCACACTTGATGGCCGTGCCTGGCTGGGTAAAGATTGCGTTACCACCCTTGAAATCACGAAGGCATTGACGGGTATAGATTGCCGTATGACGGCTATAGATGCTGGTCACACCATGGTGGCCCAGTGATTCCACCAAACCATCTACTGCGCTCCAATTAATCTCAATGCCTAGGGCCACGATCAAAATGTCATAGGTCACTCGTTCCCCGTTGATCAGCAAGACAGCCTGTTGATCGGGATCAAACTGCGCCACCTCACCGTGAATCAGCTCGACGCCATGGGGCACCACCTCGCGCTCAGCGCGGCGAGTTTCCCGCGCGGGCATGAATCCTCCAGCGACGAGCACCCATGCAGATTGGTTGTCGTGAAAAAGCGAAGGCTCAATGATCGCAATCTGAAGCGCGCTATTGAGCCGATGCAGGCAACTGGCAACAGTGATCCCACCGGTGCCGCCGCCAGCGATCAGCACCTGGCGATGGCTTGGGTCTGAGGAATGCATGGGGCTGTGGGCATCGGTTTAGGGGATCAAGGCTGCTTGCACCTCCGGAACGAACACCGCATACATGCCGCGCAGGTCGCCCGGCTTGAAGTTGAAGGCGCGATCAGCCGGGTAGTTGTCCTTCACGAAGGCGGGGCGGCTGTCCTTGCTGCCGTGGCAAGCCAGGCAGCTGGCCTGCACATCGATGCGGCGGTAGTAGTTCACGCCAGCGTCCTGCTCAGCCATGGCCGGTTCCCACAGGCCGGTGATCTCGGGGTATTTGGCAAAGAGGTCAATCACCCCGGTTTCCTGGGCATCGGCAGGGGCGTGGTCGGGGTTGCGAAATTGGCTGGCCACCTGGCGCACCCGCCAGCCGTTCTCCTGGCCGATCGTCTTCGCCCGCTGACCCACCGGCATGCACACCTCGCGCATGGTGGCCATGGTGGGCTCCTCGCTGCTGCCCTCCAGGGTTGAGGCCAGGGAGATGCGCAGACGGTCGAGCTGCTCCATCTGGTCCACGGCCCGGGCCAACACGGCCGGATCCACAGGCGCTTCGCCAGTGGCGGCCAGGGCCATGGCGGGTTGGAAGCCCAGCAAGAGCAGGGCCACAAGCATGCCGAGAAGCCGACTGAGGGTGCACGGGAAGGTCATGTGCAGATCAGGTCAAGAGAACAAGTCAAGAGATCAGGCCAATGGATTCAAGGTGATGACAGCCGAAGCCTTTTATAACGGTAGCATGAATTTGTTAAACGTAGAGGATCTGTCATGCGGTGCTGTGCCGAACCTGCTTCACCGTCTCGCCGTCGGTGGCAGGGGTTGATCG
>JAGYNF010000167.1 GCA_018400215.1 Cyanobium sp. M55B138
CAGCCAGCCACACAGCAGTGGTGTGGACAGGTGCTGGGGCAGCGTGGTGGCGATGGGAGGATTTCAAAAGCCTCAGCATTTTGGGGATTGTGGAGGGCATGATCCATCACCCCCGGCGCAGCACAAGACCCCGAGGCTGCCGGCACTGAGGCAGCAGATCGTTAAAGCTCCGCTTCGGCCTGCCAGCTGCTGCCCTCGGCGTTGTGGGCCTCACAGCGCACGCTGCGGCGATTCAGCTCACAACGGCCCTGGGCCAGCTGGGTGCGGGGCAGCCCCATCACCAGCCCGCGCCCGTCAAAGCTGGCATCGGCCACGCCGGCCACCACCAGGCTGGTGGGCCACTGGGGGGAGCAGCGGCCATCCTCCCCGCAGCGCATCGGCCGTTGCCCCTCCTCCAGCAGGCCGGCAAAAAGCAGGTGTTCGCGGGAGGTGAGATCACCATCGCCGCTGCTGATGAACCGCACGCTCAGGAGCCCCTCCAGGTTTTGCTCCAGCCGTAGCTCCTGGCAGGGCAGCACCAGAATCGATGGGCCCCTGCGCAGGCTGCATTGGCTCGTGCTGGTGTGCCAGCGGCCAAACCCGCCGGCATGGCCGGCAGGCTGGGGGGCCAGCCAAACGATGGCGATGCCCAAGCCGAGGCTCAGTAGCCGGAGTCGGCAACGCAGGCGCCCACGCAGCTGATGCCATTGCTGGCGGTGCGGCCGCAGTGCAGGCACAGCACCGGCTCCGAGGGGCATGGGTCGCTGGCTGGTGGGCACGGGTTGCTGCTGGCTGGAGAGGCTGGGGTGGGGGGTTGGGGCTGATCCATATTGGCTGCAGTGCTGCTGGCGGGCTAGCTCACCATGGCCGATCCCCCCGCCTGCCTGACACCGGATCCCGGCATCGGGGTGGGCACCTGGGCCTGGGGTAACCAGTTGTTGTGGGGCTACGACCCGGCCCAGGACCTGCAGCTGCAGCGCACCTTCGAGCGGGCCATCGACCTGGGCCTTCGGCTGTTTGATACGGCCGATTCCTATGGCACGGGCCGTTTTAACGGACGCAGTGAGCAGTTGCTGGGGCGCTTCTGTGCCGCCCTCTCCCCCCAGCAACGCCAGCAGCTCTGTGTGGCCACCAAGCTGGCCCCCTTCCCCTGGCGCCTGGGTCGCAGCGGCCTGCAGCGTGCCTTTGCGGCGTCGCGTGGCCGTCTGCAGGGCCAACTGGATCGGGTGCAACTGCACTGGAGTACGGCCCGCTATGCCCCCTGGCAGGAGGCCCCCCTGCTGGATGGCCTGGCCGATCTGGTGCAGGCCGGCGCGGTGGCGGAATTGGGTCTCTCCAACGTGGGCCCCAAGCGGCTGCGCTGGCTGCAGGCGCGCTTGGCGGCCCGCGGCGTCACGATCACCAGCCTGCAGGTGCAGTTCTCCCTGCTGGCGCCCGAGCCCATCGGCTCCGATGGGGTGGCGGCCGTGTGCCGGGAGCTGGGGATTCAGCTGCTGGCCTACAGCCCCTTGGCCCTGGGGCTGCTGGCCCGGGCCGCCGATCACCCGGTTGGGTCAGCTCCGCCGCGCGGGCCCCGCCGGCTGCTGTTTGCGCGGCTCGGTCCGCGTTTGGGCCCCCTGCGCGAGGCCATGGCCGCGATTGCGGCGCCCCATCACGCCTCCCTGGCGGCCGTGGCCCTGAATTGGTGCCGGGCCCATGGCGCCCAGCCGATCCCCGGGCTGCGAACCCCGGAGCAGGCGTCGATGGCTGCGGCGGCCCTGGCCTGGCGGCTCAGTGATGCGGAGCGGCTGGAGCTCGACCGCCTGGCCCTGGCCCTGCCCGAGAGGATGCCGGCCAATCCATTCCAGAGTGCCTGAGCCCGGCCACCGCTTCAGCAGGCGGCAGCCGCCTCCGGTTCCAGGGTGAGCACCACCGGCATCGGTTGGGGGCGCTGCAGCGGCAGGGGAGGGGCGGCCGGGGGGGATGCACTGGGCTCTTCGCAGGCGGCCAGGGCCTCCTGCAGCAGGGAGTCGAAGGTGGATCCGCTCAGGCGGTGGCGGGCCAGTTCCAGGAAGGCCCGGGCCACGGATTCGCCGGCGGCGGCCCGCAACATGGGGTTGGAGCGGCGGAGTTCCTGTTCCTCTTCAATGGCTCGGATGAAGCGTTGCGTCACATCCCGCTTGGTGGCGGCACGGATGCGGGTGTCCTGGTCAACCTGGTTGAGCTGGAGTTGGTTCTCCAGTTCGCCCAGGCGGCGGCTGAGGCTTTCCAAAACGTCCTGCGCCTCCTTGGCCACCTGGGCCAGTTGGCCATCGGAGAGGCGCGGCAAGTCGGCCACATAGACCTTGCCGTGGTCCCGCAGGGTGAGAAAGGTGGGGCGCAGGGGCCGGTTGAGTGGTTCGCGGGGGCGCTGGGGCCGCACCGGCGGCAGCGGGCCGGCGGAACTGCGCCGGCGGGTGACGCGTTGGCCGCCGCTGAAGGGAGCTTGTGGACGGTTATTGACCATGCCGTGGCACCTCTAAGTGAACGCAAATGTGGAACAACGTCTACGGGGAAGGTCCCCGGCGGGTGGAGTCAGCCTGCTGGACCCATCCCGGCTTCTGCCCGGCACCCTAGGCAGACAGGGCGGGGCCGTTCCCTGATTGGGCGCGGCTGCAATGAATTGATCAGGAGCCTGGGCCCGGCAAACCAGCCAGAACCGCCCCGCCTGGGGCAGGCCCGGGCCGCACCTCCCCCAGGCTCCAGCTGGGGTATCCCGCTGCATTGCACACCGCCAGGGCATGCTGCTCAGCCTCGGCTGGCACCACCAGGCAGAAGCCCACGCCCAGGTTGAAGGTGTTCCAGAGGTCGGCTTCGGGGATCTGGCCAGCCGCCTGCAGCCACCGAAACAGGGGCGGCCGCTCCCAGCTCGCGACATTCAGCGACGCGTGCATGCCCTGGGGCAGGCAGCGGGGCAGGTTCTCCGGCAGCCCGCCACCGGTGATGTGGGCCATGCCCCGCACGGGAACAGCCTGGGTTTGCAGGGCCTTGACCAGGGCGCCGTAGAGGCGGGTGGGGGTCAGCAGGGCGTCGATCAGGCTGCCGTCGGTGCCGGCCAGGGGCTGCTGGGGACTGGTGCCGGAGTCCTCGAGGATGCGCCGCACCAGGCTGAAACCATTGCTGTGCACACCGCTGCTGGCCACCGCCAGGATGCGATCGCCCGCCTGCACGGCCCGTCCATCCACCACGGCATCGGCCTCCACCACGGCCACGCAGAAGCCGGCCAGGTCGTATTTGCCGGGGGCATAGAAGCCCGGCATCTCGGCGGTTTCGCCGCCGAGCAGGGCACAGCCACTCTGGCGGCAGCCATCGGCGATGCCCTCCACCACCTCGGCCATGGCCTCCGGGCTGAGCTTGCCGGTGGCGATGTAGTCCAGGAAAAACAGGGGCTCGGCGCCGCTGGTGATCACGTCGTTGACGCACATCGCCACCAGGTCGATGCCCACGGCGTGGTGGCGGCTGTGGGCCTGGGCCAGCTCCAGCTTGGTGCCCACCCCATCACTGCCGGCCACGAGCAGGGGTTGGCGCAGGCCCTCCGGCAGTCGGCAGAAGCCACCGAAGCCGCCGAGGCCGCCCACCACCTCCGGCCGTCGGGTGGAGTCCACGCTGCTGCGGATCCGTTCCACGAAGGCCCGTCCGGCCATCACATCCACCCCGGCTGTGCGGTAGTCCATCGCTCGCTTCCGCGCCCCCGGCGCCGCATCTCAACCCGATCCTCCAATGCGGGTGGCCAGCAGCGGGGTGGCGCAGGCAGTGGGCGATGCCGCAATCGGCACAAGGAGCGATCAGCTGGGCTTATCACGGTGATTTGGGTGCCTCATTGCCGGCCGTTGGGCTGGCGTTGGTTTGCCCTGTGGCAACGCCGGATGTGGCTATTGATCAAGAAACCTGATTGGTGGCCCCGGTGGTGCCCGTGCCCGCTGGCCTGGTGCGAAGCCCTTAAGTTTGCGGCGTTGTTACTTCCCGTAAGGAACTCCACCGGCGTTTTCGTCCCTGGGCGTTCTGAATTTGAGAGTTGATTGGCGGTTCTGAGCTTTTAGCTGCGGCGTTTCCCTAACCGGTGCTGCAGCCCCTTGAAGTTCCTGATCCCTGG
>JAGYNF010000168.1 GCA_018400215.1 Cyanobium sp. M55B138
GATTGCGAACGTGAGTGTGGTAGGCGCTGTTCTGCCGCCTGGTCGATTCCGCCACGTTGGCGTCATTCCAGGACATGAAGGCCTCGATCCCGTTTTGACGCAAGGCCGCCTGCGTGACAGTGCTCGGGTAGCTGAGGGCGAGGTTGGCCTTGATTGCTTGGTCAATCGCAGCCTTGGCATCTGGCGCAATCGAGGAGCTCTCCCGCTCGTTGTTGCGCCGGCGGATCGCGGCGTACTGCCGCCGGAGCTCATCCTTCTTGTCCTCAGGGGCTCCGGCCAGGGACGCTTCAAACTCCGCATCCGCCTCTGACGTGCTCCAGGCCTCGCCGTAGCGGCTGTCCATGTCCTGCAGCAGGGCGCCAACGCTGTCGGCAGACCGGCCGCGGCTCACCACCGAGTCGATCGTGGTGCTGGTGGACTGCTCCAGCTCAAGCATCTTGTTGAGCGGTAGCTGCCCTTGAAACTCTTGCCGAAGCTCCTCGATCGCAAGCAGCCGCTCTGGGCCATCTGGGACCCCGTACGTCCGGTTGATCAGCTCGTCCTGGTACTGCTTGCCCAGGGTCTCCTCGGCCCGCTGCTGGTCGCGATAGCGCACCTCGCCGTACTTGATCCGAGAATCCAGCGCCTCCATCTGGAAGAAGGTGGACGCGGGGGCGCGATAGCCGCTGGCGTCGACAGGGCCTACCGGGATGCTGAGCACCAATCGCTTGAGCTCGTCGTTGCCGTCTGCTTCGGCAACTGCCAGCAGGCGTTCAATCGCCTTGCGCTTGGTCTCCATGGTTTCGCCAGGGAGGCCCATCTCATTGGCGATTCGGTCCAACGTGGCACCCATGAAGCCGATCCGCGCCCGATCCCACACGCCACCCTCGTTGCTGGTGACAACCATGGGCCTGCCGTCAGGGCCATAGACCTCCAGCTGGCCCGACTGCACCGAGTTGGCGTAGATGCCCAGCAGCTCTGACGCTGCCGTGCGATGCACAGTGTCCTTCAGGTAGTTCTGCCGGTCCTGCCAGTGCAGCTCCGTGACCCGGTCCCAGGCCTGGTTGACCTGAGGCAGGACATTCTCGACAAAGCCCGGCGAGGACTGATTCAGCCCGTACTTTTGAGCCAGCTCTTGCACCGCTTGAGCCTTGGTCTGCGTGAGCCTTGGGTCGCCTGGTTCAAGCAGGTGCAGCCCTGGCGTATTGCGATAGCTGGAGATGAGAGTTGATTTTGCTTCCAGCCCCGCCAGCTGGCTGAGCTTGTTTTGCCGGCCGGCCCGCCTGTATGGGCTGACCGCATCCATCATCAGCGCGCCGACGGGGTCTGCCTGGGCCAGTCGCCGGTTCTCGGCCGAGTATTCAGCCCCGGACTGAAGCATCTGCTGGTTGGCCAGCGCCTGCGCGTGCAGCGCTTCGTTCACCCCCTTCTGGTATTCACCCTTTGCATACATCTGCATCCCGGTGCCCACCAGCTGCGTGAGCTGCTGGTTGAACGGGGCCAGGGCCTGCGCCACCTGCGCAAACCGGTTGACGCCTTGGACGTTCCCGCCGGTCCCCTGCTGGATGACGTTGATTTGGGAAACACCTGGAATCTGCAGCGGCCCTGCCGGGGCGGCCGCATCCCGCCGAGCTGGCTGGATAAAGCTCGACAGCGGCTGGGCTGCTGGCCGTATTTGGTTCTGAGGGAGATCGCGTGACATGGCCTAGCCGGCGCCCTTGATGGCGTTGAGGGAGGTGTAGGTGTTCAATCCAGCGGACACGCCGCCCATGAAGCCGCTGAAAGCGTTGATCGCTCCAGCGCTTCGGCTTGGCCCGGTGCCGCGGAAGGTGGGGGCAGGGGCAGCCAGCAGCGACGGCAGCGGCGCAAACGGCGCCATCGGCTCCAGGTACGGCTGCTCTTCGTAGAACTGCTGGCTGTTGTATTGGCTCAGGTACTGCGTCACCTGCGCCGTCTGCGCGCGGTTGTACTGCCGCAGCTGCAGCCCTCGGTTGATCTCCTGGATCGTGGCGAAGTCACCCACCTGGCGGGCGTAGTCGTTGATCAGTCGATCCACGCTGTTGCCCTCCTGGCCGCCTGCCGCCACTGATGCCCGCGCCTTGAGAGCCGCCACCTGGTACTGCTGGTAGGCCACGGCATCCGACATCGAGGCCTCGGCCATCTGCTGGCTAAGGGCCTGGGACTGCAGCGCGAAATCGGCCCCCGCTGCCGCCCTGGTCTGGCCCACCACGTCGGCCTGATTGATGGCCTTGGTCAGCTCGTAGTTGCGGAGGCTGTGGACATAGGCCAGCTGCTGGTTGTGGCCCAGCGTCTGCTGCCAATGCTGATACTGCGCATTGGCGTCAGTGACCCGGCGGTTGAAGCCTGCCTGCCAGCTGGCGAACTGCGCATTGGCGTTTTGGAACGCCACCTGGTTGATGTGGTCCTGCCTGGCCGCAGCGTTCTCCTGCGCCGCGCCAAACATCCCCAGGCCTGCGTTGAGGCCGCCAAGCAGTAAGCCGCCAGTGATGGGGTCCATCAGTCCCTCCTCTCGAAGTAGCAGAACAGTTCTCCGCAGGGCCCATAGGGGGCCGGTGGGTAAATCGTGAAGCCCAGTGACCGCAGCCACCGGAGCGTGGTGCGGTTCTTGGCCAGCGCAAAGTTGTGCAGCAGCCCGGCTCCATCAGCAATCAGCCCGTCCACCCACTGGCGACCGCCACGGATGAACTGCCGCCGTTCGCCTTTCGTGGCCAGCAGGCCATCGGTAGCGAGGAGCCAAATGGCGCCACCTGGCCCAACTCCACAGATCCCCACAGGCGTGCCGTCATCTGCATCTATGCAACGGCAGTCTGGCGAATCTTTCCAGCTCCCATAGACGGCCTCCTTTGGGCTGGAGGCATCGCTGCAGAACACCTCATAGGCGTCCTGCTTGCGCAGGTGGGCGGCGATGTAGGCCACTCGGTCCTCCGTCGGCGGTGCCCACCTCATTGCATTGACCTCGCGCGGGTCGACACCAGCCCAACCCATTCGCAAGTGCTGAACTTGCAAGGGATTGGCGTGTCGTTGTGGAGCTCGACGATGCACGTCTCGCCCTTGCTCTGGATTGGGATCGTGAACACGCCCTGGGAATACCGATCGAAATCCGCGTCGTTGCCCACCACGCTGTTGCGCGAGCCCAGCACCGTGCCGTCGAAGGTGTACACGGCCTTCGGCCGCCGCTCGGCCATCACCCAGGCCTCGAAGTAGCCGGTCCCGTGGTAGCGGAGCTTGGCGTGCCGCACCTGCGTGCGCTCTACGTTGGCCGCAGACTTGCCGCTGCCCACTTCCTTGTAGAGCTTGAAGCGGGTGAAGCGGTAGGCGAAGTCGTAGACCTCTCCAAAGAACACCGGCTCAGCTGACCAGTCGCCCTGCGCAGTGATTTGATTGCCGCTGACAGCCGAGCCAAGCAGCACGCCGCCTTTGTTCGTTGAGGAGAAGCCCGACCATGCCTGGGTTGGCGCTTCGATCGTGTAAGGCAGGGTCCAGGTGGTTGTCTTGCTTGTGGCGTTGTAGGTGCCTGCTGACACCCGGATGGCCGCCGGCGTTTCCGTGGTCGTGCTCACCCGGCGATCCAGTAGCAGCGGGTAAGGGCTTGGCGCCACATCGCTAAGCCGATCAGCGACTGGCATCTTCTCAAGCCACACTTCGCTCCCGTACTGGACCAACAAGAACAAGACCTCCTGCACGCAAAGCACTTGCAGCACCTTGTCTGCACCGCTGAATTTCCAATAGCTCCAGCTGCTTTGAACCCGCTCGGCGCCCTGTCCCGTGTTGCGATAGAAATACTTGAAAACATAAATACGATCCTGATAGCCTTGCTGATCTGAGATAACAAACCAGGCATTACCAGTGTCATTTGCTGTTAGCTTCGTGGCATCGCCAGGGATGAAGCTGCTTACATAGCCGGTCAGATCAGACGCATCAGCCACCAGCGCGGTGCCAGCGCCGCGCACACTGAACTCCCGGAATTGCGACCACTGCCCGTTGGTCTGGCAGAAAATGATCGTGCCCGCGACAGGAACTGGCCGCACATCAGGGTCAATCTCGTAT
>JAGYNF010000169.1 GCA_018400215.1 Cyanobium sp. M55B138
CGGCGTACCCAATTGCTCGGCAACGAAGGCGTCCGTCGGGGCGTTGCTGCTCGGCCTGGCTGGCCTCACCGCTCTCCCACTGGGCCCGCAACTGCTCCACCTCCCGCTGCAGGCCGCCGGGGTTGGCGCCCGCGGCCGGTTCGCCGCCGCCCTGCCGCTGGCCCAGCCACCACCCCAGGCCGAGACTGGCGACTGCCAGGGCGGCCACACCGAACCCCAGCCAGCTTGGTTGCCTGGGTTGGGCGGCGGGCATTGGGCCAGTCCATCATGGGGTGGCCTCAGTTTGCCCGGCCGTTGCAGCAGGGCGCCTTACATTGGCCGCCATGCGTCCCCATCCCATTCCCCCGGTTACCGAGCCCCTCCAGTACCGGGCCATCGGCGTTGTGCGTGGCACCTATGTGCCGGCCGACGCCAGCCAGATCACCCGTGGCGTGATCCGCACCGCGGACGGCGAGGAGATCGAGGCCGTGGTGTTGGGGCGGCTGTTAACCCTGATGCGGCGCCACATCGACCTGGCCCTGCCCCACCTGTGGGTGGCCTATCCCCGTTGCCGGGAGCAGGGCGGCCTCCACCTTCAGATGGTGGGCATCTGGGAACCCAGCACCCTGGCCACCGCCCCTGAACCGGCCCCTGAATCCGATGCCGATCCGTCGGCCGAGGCTCCTGATGCCCAGGGCGATGGGCTGCCGGAGGGGGACGACTACTTTTCCGTGCGCGGGGAGCTGATCTTCACCAAGCCCGAAACCGGTGAGCTGGTGGTGAAGATCCGCCAGTTGCCTAGGGGCGACGGCCAGCGGCCAGCTCCTTTCAAATTGCAGCTGCGGGGTGAGCTGCCCCTCGAGCACCTGCGCCACTTTGTGGCCCTCGACCTGCGCCGCCAGGGCCAGACCCTTCAGCTGGAGCGCTTTGAGGTGTTGGCACCGGTGGCCCAGCGCGGCAACCGCGGTGGCAAGGGTCGGGCTGAAGGCCGGGGCCAGGGCCGCCGCACCGGGGGCCACCAGGCCGCCGCCGCCCCAACCCGCTCCAGCTCCGCTGCGGCTGCCCCCGCCTCTGGTGCAGCGGTGACCCGGCCCAACCGTTGAGCCAGGGCCCGCGCCCATGACCTCCCCCCTGGCTGCTGGCGTTGTCGTTGCCCTGGTGAGTGTGCTGGCGGTGGTGGGCCCGCTGCTGGGCCTCTCCCCCTGGGTGATTGCCCTGCTGGTGGTGCTGGCGCTTGCGGCCCTCAGCGTGGACGCCGCCTCGTTTTCCGGCCGGGGCGGCCACCTGGTGGCGGAGGCCCTGCCCGGCGGCCGAGGCCGCCTGCGGCGGATTGCCGTGCATGAGGCCGGCCACGTGCTGGTGGCTGCGGCGGAGCAGATGCCGGTGCGGCGGGTGTTGGTGGGCAGCCTGGCCTGCTGGCGGGCGGGGCTGGCGGCGGGTGGCAGCACGGAGTTCGAACCGCCGCAGCACGCCAAGTTGCCGTTGGAGCAATTGCGTCGCTGGAGCCGGGTGCTGCAGGCCGGCATGGCCGCCGAGGAGGTGATCTACGGCAGCAGCGTTGGTGGTGCCGACGACCGGGCCCTGCTGGGTCGGCTCTGGGGCCTTTCCGGCCACGATGTGGCCACGGCCCAGCGGGAACAACGGCGCGCGCGCCGGGAGATCGAGCAGCAGCTGCGCGGCCAGCGCGAGCAGCTGGAGGTGGAGAGCGAACGGCTGCTGGGGGTGGCACCACGGCTAGGCCGCCCCCAGGCCGTGGAGGCCTGAGATGGGCTTGGCCCTGATCGATTGCCCCACCGGCCTGGCCGGCAACATGCTGCTGGCGGCCCTGTTCGACCTGGGTGTGCCCCCGTCGGTGCTGGATCAGCCCCTGGAGGCCCTCGGCCTGGCCGGGGCCTATCGCCTGGTGCTGGAGGAACGGCGCAGCGGCGGCCTGCGGGGGCTGCACCTGGCGGTGGAGGTGTGCGAGGCGGAGCCGGGCCTGCGGCACTGGAGCCAGTTGCGGCCCCTGTTGGAGCAGGCCTCGCTGGCGCCGGCCCTGCGCCAGCGGCTGCTGGCCGTGTTTGGCCTGCTGGCCGAGGCGGAGGGGGCGGTGCATGGCCATCACCCCGGGGCGGTGCACTTCCATGAGGTGGGTGCCGTTGACGCCCTGGTGGATGTGGTGGGGGTGTGTGCCGGGCTGCTGCATCTGGGCGTGGATCAGCTGGTGTGCACCCCGCCTCCCGCTGGCCATGGCAGCGTGCGCACCGCCCACGGGGTGCTGCCGCTGCCCGCGCCCGCCGTGCTGGAGATGGCCCGGCGCCGGGCCATTCCGTTGGCGTGCAGCGCCGACCTGCCGCCCGCCGAGCTCACCACCCCCACGGGGCTGGCTCTGGCGGCCTGCTGGGTTGATCGCTTTGGCCTGGCCCCGGGCCACGTGCCGCTCCAGGTGGGGGTTGGCCTGGGCAGTCGCAACTTGGATCGCCCCAACCTGCTGCGGCTGGTGCTGGCCGAGCCCCTGACGGCCGCAACCGAGGCGGCCGGGGCTGGGCCCATGCAGGAGACGGTGCTGCAACAACAGGCCCAGATCGACGACGCCACACCGGAGGACCTGGCCGTGTTGTTGGAGACCCTGCGGGAGGCGGGCGCCCTCGATGTGTTCAGCCAGCCGCTCAACATGAAAAAGGGCCGTGCCGGCTGGTTGGTGACGGCCCTGGTGGTGCCTGGGGCCGCTGCCGACCAGCTGCGGGCGGTGTGGTGGCAGCACAGCACGACCCTTGGCGTGCGGGAGCGCCTGGAGCAGCGCTGGGTGTTGCCCCGCCGCTCCACCACCCTCACCACGCCCCTCGGGGAGGTGCGGCTCAAGCAGGCCCTGCTGCCCGATGGCCGCTGGCGCACCAAGCCCGAGCACGATGAACTGCCCCTGCCGATGGCCAGCAGCCTCTGCAACCAGGACATCATCACCCGTTGCGACCAACTGATCTGCTACGCCTTCCACGACAGCGAAACCCTGCTGGGCAGCGTGCGGCTGGCGGAGGACATGGGCAAGGTGGTGAGTTTGATGTTCTTCGACTAGAGCGCGCCGAAGGCCACCTGGCAGGCCGCATTGAGCAGCTGGGCTTCGCTGCTGTCGTTGGGTGGGTGGCCGTTGAGCTGGCCGCTGAGGCAGTTGGCCCGCATGCGGTAGTTCACCCCATCCCGGTTCACCACGAAGGTGACGGTGTTGTCGCTGGGCACCTCCACTGAGCCGTAGTCGAGCCAGTAGCTGGTCTCCGGCACCACGATCGTGGGCTGTTTGGCCTCGATGGCCGACGACACGGCACTGTTGATCAGTGCCGCGGTGGCCAGGCTGCCGATGCCCCAGCTGGCTGCCCGCGGGCCCCACCAGCCCCAGCGGTCCACGTAGCCAGGGCCATACCAGCCGTGGCGCCAGGGGCGGTGGTGATGCCAGTTCTGCCGGGCCCAGCTGGGCTGGCGGTGGCGGTGATCCACCCGGTTGTTCCAGTGGTTGTGGTGGTGGTTGTGGTGGTGCGGTTTGGCAGCCACGGTCGCCGGCATCAGCGGGGTGAGCAGCAGGCTCAGCCCCAGCATCAGGGACACATCGCGGCGGCGCGGTTGGCGGACTGGCATCGCAGGGGGCAGTGATGGTTCTGGCAGTGCTGGTTCTGTCTTAGGTGGGCCTGGCCGGCTTGTCAGCCGGGCAGGGTTCATAATGCCGGTATCGTCATATCCCCGTAGCCATGGCCGCTGCCGACGCCATGCCCTCCCCTGAGCTGCTGGCTGAATACAGCCAGTTCTTCCGTCTGCTGAGCGAGCCTGCCCGGCTGCAGCTGCTCTGCCAGATCAAGCAGGGGCCGATGGACGTAGCCAGCCTGATCCAGGCCACCGGTTTTTCCCAGTCGCACATCAGCCGCCAGCTGGGCCAGTTGCAGCGGGCCGGGCTGCTGCGCTGCACCCGTGATGGGGCCCGCACGATCTGGGCGGTGGAGGGGGAGCTGGTCGACGACCTCTGCGCCCTGGTGCAAACCCGGCTCACCCAGCGTCTGCGGGCCCAGCTGGCCCA
>JAGYNF010000017.1 GCA_018400215.1 Cyanobium sp. M55B138
CCTAAACCGTAGGTCGTGGGTTCGAGTCCCGCCAGCCCCGTAGTCCCTGCTACCGCTAGTGCCCTTCCTGGACGTGACACTGCCGCTAGCGTGGTAGTCAGTCGCCCTGTTCGCGATGACCCAGCTGCATGACCTGCGCCTGCGCCTGCTGGTGCAGCAGGAGAGTGAGCGGCTTGTGGGCAGCCAGAGCGAAGAGCTCGATCTCTCGGTGGTGCAGGCCCGCGGTCTGTGTTGGCTGGCCCTGTTGGCGGAGGCCCATGAGGAGCAGGCCAGCGATGCGGAGCGTCGGGGTGACACCGAGCAGGCCATGGGTTGGTTTGCCGACTCGATGCGGCTCCGCGACGTGATCCAGGTGGTGGCTTCGATCGAGATCCCCATCCCGGCGCCTGACGCATCCCGGTGCCATGATGGGGATTGACATCCCAAGGGAACGCGGTGCCCGAAGAGCCCTGCCAGTGCCCTGATTGCCAGCGGTTTTATCGGGAACACGACCGATTGATCCGCGAAAATCCCTCACTCCGCCAGCAGCAGGAGCTCAATTGGGCTGCGCTGCAGTCATTCCGCACCCTGGCAGGTCGGGTGATGGAGGAATTGCAGAAGCAGCAGGAGGCGGCGGAGGCCCAGGCCGATAAGGGGGCAGCAGAGCCCTCCCCAGACCTGGAATTGGCCGCTGGCGGCAAGCCAGCCGAAGCCGAAGCCGAGCCCGATGCCCTCCAGCAGGCCATGGCCGACCTGGAGAACATCAACGCCCACCTCTTTTCGATTGAGGCCCTGATGGAGCGCATCTTCGATGTGCGGGTGCCGGAGGATGTGGAGCACACGTTCCGCGAGGTGGCGGGGGAGCTTGCACCCGACCCGCTCAATGCGGATCGGCTGCGCCTCAACCGGCTGCTGCATCAGACCCCCGACCTGCCCGATCGGGGCTGAGCCCCCCTCAGCTCATTTGGTCTCGCAGGTGATCGTGACCGGATAGGAATCGGCCTGCCAGATCCGTTCGGCGTATTCCCGGATGGAGCGATCGGAGGAGAAGAAACCCGAGCGCGCTGAATTCAGCAGCGACATCCGATTCCAGCGGCCCCGGTCGGCCCAGGCCCGATCCACCTCCCCCTGGGCGCGCAGATAGTCGTTGAAATCCGCCAGCACGAAGAAGGGGTCGCGGCCGGTGAGGTTTTGCAGCAGTGGACGGAACAGGTCGCCGTCGCCATTGCTGAAGTGCCCCTGCTCGATCAAGCGCAGCACATCGCCCAGCTCCGGCATGGAACTGATCAATTCCCAGGGGCGGTAGCCCTCCTGTTGCAGGGTGCTGATTTCCTCGGCCGTCTTGCCGAACAGGAAGAAGTTCTCCGCCCCCACCTGCTCGCGGATCTCCACATTGGCGCCATCGAGGGTGCCCACTGTGAGGGCCCCGTTCATGGCGAATTTCATGTTGCCGGTGCCGGAGGCCTCCTTGCCGGCGGTGGAGATCTGCTCGGAGAGATCGGAGGCCGGATACACCCGCTCGCCCAGCTTCACGTTGTAGTCGGCCAGGAAGATCACCCGCAGTCGCCCGTCCATGTCCGGATCGGCGTTGATCGTGTCGGCGATGCCGTTAATGAAACGGATGATCAGCTTGGCCATGTAGTAACCAGGCGCCGCCTTGCCGCCGAAGATCACCGTGCGGGGCGCCATGCCCTCGCCATGGCCGTTCTTGATGCGCAGGTACTGGGCCACCACCTGCAGGGCATTGAGGTGCTGGCGCTTGTATTCGTGGATGCGCTTCACCTGCACATCGAACAGCGAGGCCGGATCCACCAGCACGCCGGTGTGGCGATGGATGTACTGGCTGAGCTGGTTCTTCACCGCGAGCTTGGTGCCCTGCCAGCGCTCCAGGAAGCTGCTGTCATCGACGTAGCCCTCCAGCTGCCGCAGCTGGTCGAGGTTCTTCACCCAGCCATCGCCGAGCACCTCGGTGAGCAGGGCCGCCAGGCGCGGATTGGAGAGGGCAATCCAGCGGCGTGGCGTGACGCCGTTGGTCACGTTGGTGAACTTGTGGGGCCAGAGGGCGGCGAAATCGGGGAACAGTTCGCTCTGCACCAGCTCGCTATGCAGGGCGGCCACACCATTCACATGGTGGGAGGCGATGGTGGCCAAGTGGGCCATCCGCACGGCCTTAGGGCCATCTTCATCAATGATCGAGACCCGGCGCAGCACCCCCTCGTCGCCGGGGTACTTGATCCGCACCTGTTGCAGGAAGCGGCGGTTGATCTCGTAGATCAGCTCCAGGTGGCGCGGCAGCAGGGAGCCGAACAGATCCAGGCCCCATTTCTCCAGTGCCTCCGGCAGCAGGGTGTGGTTGGTGTAGGCGAGCGACCGGGTGGTGATGGTCCAGGCGGCATCCCAGTCGAGGTGTTTGTCGTCGAGCAGCAGCCGCATCAATTCAGCCACCGCGATCGACGGGTGGGTGTCGTTGAGCTGCACCGCCCAGTGATCGGGGAACTCCTCGATCGGAATGCCGCGGGCATCGAGGCTGCGGATCATGTCCTGCAGCGAGCAGCTCACGAAAAAGTGCTGTTGCTTCAGCCGCAGCCGCCGGCCCTCGTCGGTGCCGTCGTTGGGATAGAGCACCTTGGAGAGGGTTTCGCTGCCCACCTTCTCCTCCACGGCGCCGTAGTAGTCGCCGATGTTGAAGGCGTAGAAGTCGAAGGTTTCGGTGGCATCGGCCCGCCAGAGGCGCAGCCGGTCGCAGGTGTTCACCCGGTAGCCCAGCACTGGCACGTCGTGGGGAATGCCGATGGCGTGCTCGGCCGGGATCCAGCGCGAGCGGTAGATGCCGTCGTCATCCCGGTAGCTCTCGGTGTGGCCGCCGAAGCCCACAAAGCAAGCCTGATCCGGGTGGGGCAATTCCCAGGGCCAGCCGCTCTTGAGCCACTTGTCGGTGACCTCCACCTGCCAGCCATCGCGGATCAGCTGGTCGAAAATGCCAAATTCGTAGCGGATGCCGTAGCCCGTGGCGGGGATCTCCAGCGAGGCCAGGGATTCGAGGAAGCAGGCCGCCAGCCGGCCGAGGCCGCCATTGCCGAGCCCTGGCTCCTCCTCCACATCGAGGATGTCGTTGATGTCGTCGATGCCGAAGCGGCGCAGGGCCTCGGCCGCCTCCTCCTGAATGCCGAGCATCAGCAGGTTGTTGCCCAGCTGCGGACCAATCAGGAATTCCGCCGACAGGTAGGCCACCACGCGGGTGGGGGTCTTGCGCAGGGCCTCGATGCCGGCCAGATAGCGGGTCATCAGCCGGTCACGCACCGCATAGCTGAGCGCCATGTAGAGGTCGTGGCGGCTGGCGGTGGGGGCGAGCTTGCCGAGCGTGAAGAACAGGTGCTCGGTCATGCCGTCGAACACGTCGCCGGCCTCCAGGCCACTGCGGTCGGCATCGGCGTAACAGCCGGGGGTGGGCAGGCGCAGGTTGCTGGGTTTGGTGCTGCTCATCGGTGCTCTGTCGGCGTCCAGCGCCAGTGGGTGATTTCGGGGGCATCCATGCCGTGGAGATGGGCATAGCTGCGGTTGGCCAGGATCGCTTCCTTCATGCGTTCCTTGACATGGGCGGCCCGGGAGCCTAGGGCTGGAACCCGGTCGATCACATCGATCACCAGATTGAAGCGATCAACCTGGTTGTTCATGGCCAGTTCGAGGGGCGTGTTGATGTTGCCCTTTTCCTTGTAGCCGCGCACGTGGATGTTGTGGTGATTGGTGCGCCGGTAGGTGAGCCGGTGGATCAGCCAGGGGTAGCCGTGGAAATTGAACAGTACTGGCCGGTCGGTGGTGAACAGCGTGTCGAAGTCACGATCGCTGAGCCCATGGGGGTGCTCTTCCGGGTTGGTGAGGGCAAACAGCTTCACCACATTGAGCACCCGGATTTTCAGCGATGGGATCTCCCGGCGCAGGATCTCCACCGCCGCCAGGGTCTCCTTGGTGGGTACGTCACCGGCGCAGGCCATCACCACGTCGGGCTCGTCGAAGTCGGTGCCGCAGTCGTCGTTGCTGGCCCAGCTCCAGAGGCCGATGCCCTTGGCCACGTGGGCGCGGGCCTGCTCCAGGGTGAGGTACTGCAGGTGACTCTGCTTGTCGCTCACGATGATGTTGCAGACGTTCGTCTCCACCAGGGCCTCCTCCGCCACCGCCAGCAGGCAGTTGGCATCGGCCGGCAGATACACCCGCACCACTTCGCCGCTCTTGTTGCCGGCCAGGTCGATGAAGCCAGGATCCTGATGGGTGAAGCCGTTGTGGTCCTGCCGCCACACGGTGCTGGAGATCAGGCAGGTCCAGGGGCCGATCGGTGCCCGCCAGGGGGCGTGGTGGATGCAGCTCTCCAGCCACTTGGCGTGCTGGTTGAACATGGAGGCGATCACATGGGCGAAGGCCTCGTAGGTGTGGAAGAAGCCGTAGCGGCCGGTGAGCAGGTAGCCCTCCATCATTCCCACCAGGGTGTGTTCGCTGAGCATCTCCACCACCCGGCCACTGGCGCTAGAGGCGGGCGCCACCACTGGCACGGGCACCGCGGCCACTGGGGCTGGGGCCACTGGAATGGAGGGCGCCGCCGCAGCGGGGGCTGCTGCAGCAGGGGCAGGGGCAGGCGCTGCGGCTGCAGCAGGGGCGGCCGGGGCGGCGGGGGCTTTGGCGGCGGCCGCGGCGATCTCGGCCTCCGTTTCCACGATCAGCCCGATCGTCTCGCCCACCGGGGCCGTGCCACCGGCGGGCATCAGCACCGCCGCCAGGTAGCCCTCCTGGAAGGCCTCCACGTCCATGTCGGCCTTGTCGCTCTCCACCACCAACACCGACTCGCCGCGCTCAACGCGCTGGCCGGGTTGCTTGAGCCACTCCACGATCTTGCCCTCCGTCATGGTGGAGGAGAGGGCGGGCATAAAAATTTCGTGGGTGGCCAACGGGATGCGCCGCGCAAGTGGGCGGATTTTACGAGTTGCGCCGCGCGTCAGCCCATGCCGTGGGCTCAGAGCCCCCCTTCGATCGCCTCAATCACGCCATCACGCACCAGCACAGCGGCCTGCAGCTTCTGCACCAGGTTGTCGCCAACCCGCACCTCCACCGTGCTGTCGAGTTGGCCCTGCTCCACGATCTGCTCCATCTCAAGCTCGCGCACCTGGCGCTGCTGCTCAAGGATCTGGCGCTTCTGCTCCTCCAGCTCGGCCCGCTTGGCCGCCACCTGCTGCTGCACCGAACCCACCTGCTCCTGCACCCGGGGGTCGAGGGGATTGAGGCTCTGGCGGCGGATCTCGTCGATCAGCTGCTGCCCCTCCTGCTCCAGCTGGGCCAGCTGGCCGTCGCTGTTGGCCACCGCATTGCTGAGCTCCCGCTCGGCATCCTCCTTCCAGCGGGGCGTGACCACGGCCCGCACGGTGATCGTGCGCTTGATGCTGAGGGTGCCGTCGGCCATGGACTCTGGGGTGCTGTGCTCAGCGTGTCAGCCAGCCCGCCTGCGGTCAACCACCGCACCGGCCGGCGACAGGTCCTGTCAGGCTGTAACCAGCCGCGTCGGCCCGAGCATGGCCATCCCACCGCACGGCAGCGCACCCCCTTTGCCGGCAGACCCCCTCTCGCCAACGGAGCTGCTCGCCGAGCTGCGGCCCCAGCTCACCAGGCCCGCCGAGCTGCTGCTGGTGCAGGACCTCGACGGCGTGTGCATGGATCTGATGCTGGATCCGCTCCAGCGGCAACTGGACCGGGCCTACGTGCAGCACGCCCGCACCCTCGACGGCCGCTTCGCGGTGCTCACCAATGGCGAGCATGAGGGGCGCCGCGGGGTGAACCGCCTGGTGGAGCGGGCCCTGGCCGATGCCGAGCAGCCGGAGCGGGAGGGGCTCTACCTGGCGGGTCTGGCGGCGGGCGGCGTGCAGCTGCAGGACCGCTTCGGGGCCGTGGCAACCCCGGGGGTGAGTGGGGCCGAGCTGGCCTTTCTGCAGGCCCTGCCGCAACGCCTGGTGGCCGAGTTGCGCGCCTGGCTGCCCCAGCTGCTCCCCCAACTCAACGGCCCGGCTCTCGAACAACTGATCAGCCGGAGCGTTCTCGACAATCCGCTCTCCCCCACAGTGAATCTGAACGGGCTGTTCACCTGGATTGCCAGCACAGACCGCAGCCGCAGCCTGGCCGTGGCCCTGCAGGAGGGGCTGTGGGCCCTGATGGAGGGCCTGCTGGCCGAAGCGGAGCAGGTTGGCCTGGCGGGCAGCTTCTTCCTGCACATCGCCCCAAACCTGCTGGATGCCCACGGACGGGAACGGCCCGTCTGGGCCTCGCCCCAGGGCCTGGGCACCACCGACGTGCAGTTCATGCTGCGCGGGGCCATCAAGGAGGCTGGCCTGCTGGTGTTGATCAACCGCCACATCGGCCGCCACCACGGCTGCTATCCCCTCGGGGTCGACTTCAACGTGCGCACGGCCCCACGTCAGGCCAACGCCCTGCTGGAGCTGGCCAGAGCCCGCATTCCCGCAGCGTTGATGCCCCGGCTGGTGGGGGTGGGTGACACGATCACCTCCCAGCCGGGGCCCACCCCCGGCAGCTGGCAGCGGGGGGGCAGCGACCGGGGCTTCCTGGAACTGCTTCAGGAGCTGGGCCAAGCCTTCGATCGGCCCAATCGGGTGGTGTTGGTTGATAGCAGTGGCGGTGAGGTGTGTCGACCGTCCATGGCGGGGGGCAACCTGCACGGCCTCAGCGATCCCCAAGACCCCCTGCGCCTCGATGTGCTCTTCCCAGGCGGGCCGCGCCAGTACCGGGCCTTCTTCGCCGAACTGGCCCAGGCCAGTCCCCAACGGGCCTGCGACCCTCAGCCATAGATCGCCGCAATCGCCGCCGCATCGCGGGCGGCGATCCGGTCACGGCGCTGCTTGAGGGTCTGGGTGAGCAGGCCGTTGTCGAGGCTGAAGGGCTCCACCAGGGCCACGCCGGCCAGCCGTTCATCCAGGCGGGATCCGGGCCGCTCCGCCAGGATCCGGTTGCAGTCGCGCGTGAGGGCCCGCAGGAGCGCCGCTTGCGACGACTCCGGCAGCCCAATCGCAAAGGCCTGCAGGGGTTCGGGCCGGGGCACGATCAGGGCCCCCAGCTGCTTGCGGTCCTGACCCACGAGCATCACCTGCTCGATCAGCGGACTGGCCAACAGGGCCTCCTCCAGGGGAGCTGGCTCGATGTTCTCGCCGCTGCTCAGCACAATCGTGTCCTTGGCACGGCCCGTGAGCACGAGGGAGCCATCGGCGAGCAGGAGCCCCAGGTCACCGGTGTCGAACCAGCCCTCCCCATCCAACACCCGGGCTGTGGCCTCGGGCTTGCCCCAGTAGCCCGCCATCACCTGGGGGCCGCGGGCCAGCACCAGCCCCCGCTGACCGATGGCCAGGGGCTGGCGCGTCTCGGGATCGACGATCTGGATTGCGGTGCCGGGCAGGGGTTGACCAGCGCTGCCGCGGCGGTTGGCCCAGCGGCGGCGGCAGGTGAGCACCGGGCTGGTCTCCGTGAGGCCATAGCCCACCAACAGCTCAATGCCGATCGCCTCAAAGAAGCCGTCCACGTGCAGGGCCAGGGCCCCGCCGCCGCTGATGGCCGTGCGCAGAGCCCCCCCCACCAGCTGTTGACGCACCTTGGGCCAGAGCAGCTGGGCCGCCAGGGCGTGCAGGGGCCAGCGCAGGGCTGCCCTGAGGCCTGCCACCACCCGGCCGCCAACCGGCTCAGGGCTGAGGCTGAGATCGAGGGCACGGCGGCGGGCCTGGCCGTAGGAGCGGCTGTTGGCCAGGGCGCGGCCCAGCAGGCGCTGCCGCGCCGCCGGCATGGCCGCCAGGGCAGTTTCAAAACCCGAGAGCAGCGCCTCCCAGAGCCGCGGCACGCTGATCAGGTAATGGGGCCGCACCCGCTGCAGGTCGGCCCGCAGCTGCTTGAGGGTGGTGTAGGTCTGGCGGCAACCGCAGGACAGCAAAAAATATTCGGCACTGCGCTCATAGGAGTGCCAGATCGGCAGCACGCTCACCACCCGATCGCCGGGCTGGGGAGCCACGGCCACACCGAAATGGCGCAACTGGTGCAGCAGGTTGGCGTGGCTGAGCGGCACCCCCTTCGGTTGGCCCGTGGTGCCGGAGGTGTAGAGGATCGTCGCCAGCCGGTCCGGTTGGGCCGCGGGGCCGGGTCGGGGCCCAGCCGCCGCCAGGGCCTCGGCACCGCGCTGCAGCAGCTCGGCCCATGGGTGGCAGGGCAGCGGCGGCGCCTGGCTGCCGCCCTGCCCCTCCAGCAGCACCACAAAGCGCAACTGGTCGAGCAACTCCCCCTCGAGGGCCAGCCCCTCCAGCAGCAACGCCGACTCCACCACCAGGGCCACGGCGCCCGAGTCGCGCAGGATGTAGCGCAGCTCCTCCGGGGGGGCGGCACTGCCCCGCACCGCATCGGCCGCACCGGCCCGCATCAGCCCCTGATCACTCAGCAGCCAACGGGGACCGTTTTCGGCGAACAGGGCCACCACCTCGCCGGGGCGCACGCCCAGGGCCCCAAACCCTGCCGCCACCTGCTCGATGCCCTGGTGCAGCTGCCGGTAGGTGAGGGTTTCGGGCTCTGCCGCGTGGGGCGCCTCCAGGGCGATGGCATCGCCATGCAACCGAGCCAGCTCCGGCCAGACCTGCTCCAGCCCGGTGAGCGCACTCCAGTCGTGCCGCTGGGCCAGGGCCCGGCGGTCGCGGCCATCGGGCGTCCAGTGAATCGTGGCGAGAGCCATCGGCGCAGAGGGGGGGGCTCGACAACGCTTACCACCCCGGAAGCGCCTCGTCGGCCCGAGGGGCGCGCAACTGCAGCTTGAAGCGGCTGGCAAAACAGCGCAACAGCGGTTGCCGCAGCTGGGCCGCCGTCAGCCCTGGTCGCCAGTCCCACAGGCGCCCCACCGGCCGGTCGGCAATGCCGCAGGGCACGATCGCGGCAAAGCCATCCAGGGAACAGTCCACATTGAGGGCCAGGCCGTGCTGGCTGATCCAGCGCCGGGCCCCCACCCCGATCGCCGCCAGCTTGCGGCCCTCCAGCCACACGCCGGTGAGCCCATCCAGCCGCTCCCCCTCCAGCCCCAGCTCCGCCAGCAGATCGATCACCACCTGTTCCAACTGCCGCAGGTAAACGTGCAGATCGGCCCCATGGCGCTGCAGGTTCAGCACCGGGTAGAGCACCAGCTGGCCAGGGGCATGGTGGGTCACCTCACCGCCGCGGTCGATCCGCAGCAGCGGCAGGGGGGGGGAGTCCGGCGCAAAGCACAGGTGGGCGGTGCTGGCACCCCGGCCCAGGGTGTAACAGGGCTCGTGCTCGAGCAGCAACAGCGCATCGGCGCTGCTGGGATCCAGCAGCAGCCGTTGCTGCAGCTGCTGCTGGGCCCGCCAGGCCCGCTCAAAGGCCAGGGGGCGGGGCGCTTCAAAAAGGATTGCATCGAGCTGGGGTGCCATGGGCTGGCTTACCTAGCGTTGGGGCAGAGAGCAACGGAGGCTGCTCCCCACTGATGAAACTGCTCATCCATGGCCGCAATCTTGAAGTAACCCCGGCCATCCGGGACTACACCGAAACCAAGCTCACCAAAGCCATCAACCATTTCGAGGGGTTGGTGAAAGAGGCCGACGTGCACCTGTCGGTGGCCCGCAACCCGCGGGTGCCCCAGCAGATCGCCGAGGTCACCATCTTTGCCAACGGCACCGTGATCCGGGCCCAGGAGCGCAGCGACAACCTCTACGCCAGCATCGACCTGGTGGCCAGCAAACTCGCCCGCCAGCTGAGCCGTTACAAGGAACGGCTCCAGGATCGTGAACAGGGTCCGGTGCATCGCTCAGCCCGCGACGAGGAGGCCGGCGCCGCCGCCCTGCCGCCGCCGGGGGCCAGCCTCACCGATGGCAAGGAGCCCGAGCTGCCCAACCGCGGTGTGCGCCGCAAATACTTCGCCATGCCGGCGATGAGCCTGGATGACGCCCTGCACCAGTTGGAGATGATCGACCACGACTTCTACCTGTTCCGCGACGCGGACAGCGGCGAACTCCAGGTGGTGTATCACCGCAACCATGGAGGTTTCGGGCTGATCCAAACCAAGGACGCGTGAGCCGCGAACGGCCCGACCTGGCTCCGCTGATCGACCATGCCCTGCTCGATCCCCACCAGGGGCACGAGGCGATCATCCGCTGCTGTGATGAGGCCCGCCACTTCGGCTTTGCCGGGGTGTGCGTGGCCTCGCGCTGGGTTGGCCTGGCCCGGGAGCGGCTGCCCCGCGAGGGCAGCGGCCGAGGCCAGGCCTGCCGGGTGGTGAGCGTGGTGGGCTTTCCCTTTGGCGCCATCCCCGCAGCGGTGAAACAGGCGGAGGCCGAAGCCGCGGCCGAGGCCGGCGCCGACGAACTGGACGTGGTGCCCGACTTCGGCGCCCTGGCCGATGGCGATGACCGGGCGGTGCTCGACGAGCTGGCGGCGATCTGCGAGCTGGACCTGCCGGTGAAGGTGATTGTGGAGATCGGCCAGCTCGCACCCACCGCCCTGGAGCTGCTGGTGGAGGTGAGCATCGATGCGGGGGTGCAATTTCTGAAGAGCGGCAGTGGCTTCGGGCCCGCCGTCAGGCCCGACCAGATCGCCCGACTGCGCCAGCTGGCCCGCGGCCGCGCCGCCGTCAAGGCCTCGGGCGGCATTGCCGATCTGGAGCAGGCGCTGGCCCTGGTGGAAGCAGGGGCCAGCCGGCTCGGCACCAGCCGGGGCGTGGCCCTGGTCCAGGCCCTGCGGTCCTGACGCCCGTGCCAGAAGTGCCCATCGAAGGTCTGGCCCTGAGCAGCAAGCCCCTCGGCGAACACGACCGCCTGCTCACCCTGTTGAGCGAGGAACACGGCCTGATCCGGCTGGCGGTGCCGGGTGCCAGGCGGCCGAAAAGCAGCCTGGCGGCAGCCGTGCCCCTGGCCCATCTCCAGCTGTTGGTGGGGGGCCAGCGCGGCCTACGCCGCGTGCGGCAGCTGCGCGTGCTGCGCAATTACAGCGGCCTGGCCCAGCAGCTTGAAAGCCTGGCCAGCGCCCAGGCCCTGGCGGAGTTGTGCCTGGCCCTGGTGCCGGCAGACGCCCCAACGGCGGGAATCCTCAACGCCGTGCTGGTGCAAATGGGGCGCCTGGAGAGCCTGGTGCGGGAGCGGGGCTGCCAGATCGAGGCCCTGGCCAGCGCCGTGCAGGGCTCGGTGCACCTGCTGGCCCTGGGGGGGTATGGCCTGCCCTTGAGCTGCTGTGCCCGCAGTGGCGAACCCCTGCAGCCCCCCCTGGGCCAATGGGACTGGCGCTGCAGCCTGATCTGCAGTGAGGGACTGGTGATCGGTGCCGTGCCTGGGGCCCGGGTGATGCTGAACCCCTCGGAGCTGGCCCTGCTGCAGCGGCTGGTGCGTCCGGCCCTGCCCCGCCGCCGCGATGGAGAGCTGATGGGACCGCCAGCGGTGTGGCTGCACCTGCTCGACCTGGTGGGCTGCTGGTGCGAGGAGCACCTGGGCCGCCGGCCCCGATCCTTCAGGCTGCTGACCGGCGCCTGCTCTGGTGCATCATGACGGGCTCCCTCGCCCCGGTGTCCGGTTGAACGCCAGTCCTCGGGAGCCCGCCAGCACGGGAGTGCAGGCCGTTCTGGCCCTGCGCGATTTCCGCTGGCTGTGGATCGGCCAGATCTGCTCCCAGCTGGCCGACAAGTTCTACATCGTGCTGATGGTGTTCCTGATCGCCCAGACCTGGGTGAAGGGCACCCCAGAGGCCAATCCAGCCCTGGCGGAGGCGGCCTCGGCGATGCGGCTCACCCTGCCCGAAACCCGGGCCCAGATGATCACCCTGCTGGCCACCGGGATCTATGCGGCCAACACGGTGCCAGCCATGGTGCTGGGCACGGTGGCGGGCGTGTGGGCCGATCGCTGGCCCAAACGGGCCACCATGGTGGCCTCCAATGGCCTGCGGGCGGCCCTGGTGATGCTGGCCCCCCTCTGCCTGCTGCCGGGCCCCCAGTGGCTTGGGTTGAGCTGGGGCTACTGGGGGCTGGTGGCGATGACCTTTCTGGAGTCGGTGCTCACCCAGTTCTTCGCCCCAGCGGAGCAGGCCGCCATCCCCCAACTGGTTACGGGCGTGCACCTCCTGGCCGCCAATTCGCTTTACCAGGCCACCAGCATGGCGGCCACGATCGTGGGCTTTGCCCTCGGGGACCCGATCCTGCGGCTGCTCCAGGGCGGCTTCGCCCGGGTCGGCATGGACGGCGGCCAGTTTGTGCTGCTGCCGCTCTGCTACGGCGCAGCCGCCCTGGCCATCAGCCGGATCCACTGGCGGGAACCCAGCCGCCCGCCCCGCAGCAGCACCGTGTGGCAGGAAATCGGCGAGGGACTGGCCGTGTTGCGCGAGCGCCCACGGGTCACCCGCGCCATGTTGCAACTGGTGCTGCTCTACAGCCTCCTGGCTGCGCTGTATGTGCTGGCCATCAGCCTGGCCGCGGCGGTGCCCGGCCTGGGGCCCACCCGCTTTGGCAGCCTGCTGGCGATGAGCGGGTTGGGGCTGGCCACAGGGGCCCTGGCGGTGGCCCAGCTCGGCCATGGCATCAACCGGCGGCACCTGGCGGCCGCAGGGCTGGGAACGATCGGCTGGAGCCTGCTGCTGCTGGGGCAGTTGCGCGGCAACCTCAGCTTCACCCTGCTGCTCTGCGCCGTGCTGGGGGTGGGGGCGGCGATGCTGGCAATCCCGGCCCAAACCACCATCCAGGAGGACACGCCGGAGAACCAGCGCGGCAAGGTGTTTGGCCTGCAGAACAACATGATCAACATCGCCCTGAGCCTGCCGCTGGTGGTGGCCGGGGCCGTGGTGAGTCGCTGGGGCCTGCTGCCGGTGCTCTGGTCCCTGGCCGCGATCGCCCTGGTGGCGGCGTTGCTGGAGCGGCCCTGGCGCCGCTGTTAGTTTGAGATCCCTGACGCGTGAGGGCTGGTGGCCCACATTGCCTGGCTGGGCAAGAAATCGCCGTTCTGCGGCAATGTCACATACGGCCTGACCACCACCCACGCCCTGCAGGGCCGGGGGCATGCGATCAGCTTCATCCATTTCGACACGCCAGCCACCGGTCAACTCGGGCTCAACGGGCCTGGGCTCAATGGGCCTGGGCTCACCACTGCAACCGCTGCCGATCGCCTCGGGCCGGAGGAGCAAGGGCTGCCATCCCCGGAGGTGGTGACCCTGCCCTATCTGGTGAAATCGCAGGTGTACACGATCCCCTCGCCCGGGGCGCTGCGGGAACTGCGGGAATCCCTGGAACGGCTCAAGCCCGATCTGGTGCACGCCAGCCTCACCCTCTCCCCCCTCGACTTCCGCCTGCCTGAACTCTGCCAACAGCTGGGGCTTCCCCTGGTGGCCACCTTCCACCCGGCGTTTGACGCCAGCCTGCGCAATCTCACCGCCGGCACCCAACAGCTCACCTACCAGCTCTATGCGCCGAGCCTGGCCCGTTTCGACCGGGTGATCGTGTTCTCCGAGCTCCAGGCCGAGGTGCTGCAACGGCTGGGGGTGAGGCCCGAACGGCTGGCCGTGATCCCCAATGGGGTTGACACGCAGACCTGGCAGCCGGGCAATGCCAGCAGCCCGCTCCTGCAGGAGCTGCAAACGCGCTTCCAGGGCCGGCGCGTGTTTCTCTACATGGGGCGCATCGCCACCGAGAAGAACGTGGAGGCCCTGCTGCGGGCCTGGCGCCTGGTGCGCCCCAAGGGCTGCGTGCTGGTGATGGTCGGGGATGGGCCGATGCGGGCCTCCCTGGAGGCCAACTACAGCGAATCCAGCCTGGTGTGGTGGGGCTATGAGCCGCGGCTGGAGATGCGCGTGGCCCTGCAACAGCTGGCGGAGGTCTTCCTGCTGCCCTCCCTGGTCGAGGGCCTGAGCCTGTCACTGCTGGAGGCGATGGCCTGCGGCACCGCCTGCGTGGCCACCGATGCCGGGGCCGATGGCGAGGTGCTGGAGGCCGGTGCCGGCATTGTGATCAGCACCCAGGGGGTCACCACCCAGCTGCGAACCCTGCTGCCGGTGCTCCGCGACCAGCCGGTGCTCACGGCGGAACTGGGCCGCCGCGCCCGGGAACGGGCCCTGGAGCGCTACACCCTCAACGGCGCCATCAATGCCGTGGAACAGCTCTACGGCGCCATGCTCGACGCGCCAGCCATCAGGCCAGAGCTGCACAACAACCGGCAAACGCCGCGGCAGGATCGGCGGCAGCGCTGATCGGCCGGCCAATCACCAGCCGGCTGGCACCGGCAGCGATGGCGTCAGCGGGGGCCATCACCCGCGCCTGGTCACCGGGATCGGAGCCGGCCGGGCGGATGCCCGGTGTCACCAGTTCAAATGGGGCCGGCCAGCGGGCCCGCAGGGCCGCCACCTCGAGGGGTGAACACACACAGCCCCCAAGGCCGGCAGCCACAGCCTGGGCGGCCAGATGCTGCACATAGTCCGGCAACCCCATCTCCACCTGCAGCTCCTGGCGGAACCGCTGGGCAGACCAACTGGTCAGCACCGTGACGGCCAGCAGGGTGGGAGCTGCGGTCCAGCCGGCCCGATCGGCGCCGGCCTCAGCGGCGGCCTGGGCCTGCAGGAGGGCCTCTGAACCGGCGCAGGCATGCACGGTGATCAGCTCAGCGCCGAGCCGGGCGGCACTCCCACAGGCACCAGCCATGGTGGCGGGAATGTCGTGGAACTTCAGGTCCAGAAACACCCGGAGGCCCCGTTCCCGCATCTGCGCCACCACGGCAGGACCAGCCACCGTGAACAATTCGAGCCCCACCTTCACCCAGCGCAGGTCGGGAATCGCATCCACCAACGTCAGAGCCCGCTCCGCC
>JAGYNF010000170.1 GCA_018400215.1 Cyanobium sp. M55B138
CCGCCTCCAGCAGGGCGGCGCGCACGGCCTCGATGTGGTCGCTTTCGCTGAGGCTGCCGTCCCGCTCCCCCTGGCGAGGGAAGTTCACGTCCCAGTAGGGCCGCTCGTGGATCTCGAAGTCGCCATCGCGGCGGCGCACCGTGAGCACATGGCCGGGTTTGAGCTGGTGCACCCCCTCGAAGGCCGTGCTGCCGGGCACCACCGTCTGCATCAGCTGGTGGAACAGGCCCTGGGAGCTGAAGCGCCGCTGCACCCCCGGGTGGGCGAACAGCACCTTGAGTTCCGAGCCGAACACCAGGCCCCCGTCGGTGAGGGTCCAGTACTGGGGTTTGACGCCGAAGCGGTCCCGCACCAGCAGCAGCTCGTCGCGCTGGCGGTCGAAGAGGGCGAAGGCGAACTCGCCGCGCAGCTGGGGCAAGCTGGCTTCCAGCCCCTGGTGCTGGTAGAGCCGCAGCAGGATCTCGGAATCACTCTTGCTGCTGAAGTGCACCCCCCGGGCGGTGAGGTCGGCGCGGATGCGCTGGAAGTCGTAGAACTCGCCGTTGTGGGCCATCAGCACCTGCCCGTCCTCGGACACGAACGGCTGGCGGGCCCGGTTGGCGTCGAGGTCGATGATCGATAGCCGGGCATGGCAAAACCCCACCCCCTGCCCCGCCAGGCTGCGCACACCGAAGCCGTCCGGCCCGCGGTGCACCTGGATGGCTGCCATGTTCACCAGCAGCTGCTCGTCGATGGGCTGCTCGCGCTGACGCTGGAAGATGCCGCCGATGCCGCACATAGGCCTGGGTTCGCAGTGGGTCTGGGTTGGTTCAGCTGGAGATCCCAGCTGGCGGGGTCAGATGATGTCCATCACCTGGGCGGTGCGTTCCACCATGCAGGTGAGCAGGGCCATGCGCACGAACACCGCGCCGCGGGCCTGGGAGAAGTACCAGTTGTGATCGGTGCGATCCAGGCTGGTGTCCAGCTCGCGGCCACGGGCCAGGGGATGGAGCACGATCGCCCCGCTCTTGTAGGGGAGGTCAGCGGTGAGCTGGAAGCTGCGGCCATGCACCTCGTAGCTATCGCCCACCCAGGCGATTGCATTGATGTAGATCACATCCAGATCGGGGATGGCGGCGGGTAGGTCGTCACAGGTGCTCACCCGCAGGCCCGCCTTTTCCAGTTCTTCCCGTTGGCCTGGATCCCAGTAATCCTGGCTGGGGTCCAGGCCCGGTTCGTGGAAGAGCACCAGCTCCTTTACCGCCGCCGGGAACTTGCTGAGGATGCGCAGCAACGAGCGCACGGTGCGCATCCGGCCGGGAATACCCACCACCCCGATGCGAATCCGTTGCTCCGGCTCCACCTGCGCCTTCACCAGCTGGGGCCGCCACTTGAAGATCGTGTAGAGGTCGGCCATCGCCTGGGTGGGATGTTCATCAATGCCGTTGCCGGCATTGATGATCGGGATATGCAGCGAGCCGGTCATGGCGTGGATGGCCTCGGCGTTGGTGTCCCGCAGCACCACGCAGTCGCCGTAGTTGTTGAACATTTCGGCCACGTCCTGCAGCGACTCCCCCTTGGCCAGGCCAGTGGTGCTGCGGTCGGTGATGCTGATCGTGTCGCCCCCGAGCCGGTGCCAGGCGCTGTCGAACGAGAGGCGCGTGCGGGTGCTCGGCTCGTAGAAGGCGTTGATCAGGATCTTGCCCCGCAGGGGGCTGTTGTGGCGGATGTAGCGATTGGGGTTGCTCTCGTACTTGGCCGCCAGACGGAACAGTTGCAGCAGGGTGGCCGGGCTGTACTGCAACGTGGAGATCACGTGCTGGTTGGCCAGATCCAGCAGTGCTTCGCCCTCCTCCTGGATGGCCTGCAGCAGGGCTTGGGGATGGGCGTTGCCATAGACATCAGGGCCGAGGCGATCGAAACGGATGGTGGGCTGGTGGGACACGGGCTGGCAGACGGACACCTGGCTGAACGGCAGAGATGGTGTGGGGGCGGGATGAACGGATCGATCATCCGTCTATCTGTCAGCACAACCATTGATGGGTGCAGCAGATCTGTGGTTTCTTCAAGATCCGCCATCATTTATGTAGCGAAAGGAACCATTGATGGGGTCGGCGCTGTTCACCACACCTGGCCGCGGCGCCATTCCACCAGCCAGATGGCCACGATCACCAGGGTGGCCAGCACCAGGCCCACCAGTCCCCCCAGCAGGAGCAGGCGAAACAGGGGGGCCGGCAGCAGCCACTGGCTGGGGGGCTGGGCTGGGGTGCTGGCGAACCAGGGGGGTAGGGGAATGGGCATGGTTGATCGCAGGGATGGGGACCAATGGGGAGCGGCGGCGTTCAGCGTTCCGCCAGCAGCCGCCAGTCGAAGCGCTCCGGCCGCATGTGGCTGCTCAGCCCCATCACCACCGCCGACACGGCCGCCGACACCAGGGCAGCGCAGTAGGGGGCGATCAGCCAGTAGGTGAGCAGGCCGGTGATCGAGCCCGCCACCATGGCGGCGCTGGCCCCATGGCGGTTGGCCTGGGGCCAGTAGAGCCCCATGGCGATCGGCCAGATCGTGGAGGCCACCAGCGCCCCGGTGAACAGCAACAGCTGGTACATCGAGGTGAGGTACTGCCAGGAGAGGGCGATGGTGAGCAGCCCCAGCCCCACCACCACCAGCCGGGCGGCCTGGCGGATCTGGGCATCGGTGGCCTTGGGCAGCAGCCAGTGGGCCACCACGTCCTCGGCGATCAGATCGGCGCTGGCGGCCAGCAGGGAATCGAGGGTGGAGGTGAGTGAGGCGAAGATGATCACGAACACCACCGCCGCGCCGCCACTGCCCAGCAGCTGGGCGGTGACGATGGGGAACACCATGTTCACCTGGGGAATCTCCAGCTGCTGGGCCAGGGCCATCAGGGCAATCGCCCCGGTCACAATCGGCACGGCGGTCCAGGCCAGGCCGCCGAGCACGAAGGAGCGGAACACCACCGAGGAGCGGCTGGCGAACACCCGGCTCCACCAGATGTTGTTGTGGAACACCTCACCCATGCTGAACAGACCGGTGTTCCAGGCGAACAGCAGCCCGGTGGGCAGCAGCAGGTTGAGCCGCGAGGGGTGGTCGCTGGCCAGGGCGGTGTACACCGCGTCCACGCTGAAGCGGCTGTAGCCCAGCACCGCCACCAGGGCCAGCAGCGCCATGATCAGCAGCGACTGGATGAAATCGGTGCCCACCACGGCCCGCATGCCCCCCACCAGGGTGTAGGTGGTGGACACGGCGATCACGGCCACCATCCCCAGTCGGTAGTCGAAGCCGGAGAGGGCCTGCAGCACCAGCCCGGCCCCCATGCCCTGGGTGATCAGGAACCCCAGGGTGTAGGCCATGGTGATCACCAGAAAAATCCCCCAGCACAGCCGGCCGTAGCGCAGGCGCACGAAGTCGCCGCTGGTGCGGGCCCGGGGCATCAGCCGTTTGATCCGGACCGCCAGGGGGGCAAACAGAAACAGCCCCAGGCCGGCCAGGGAGTAGCCGAGCATCCCCCAGAGGCCGAGGGTGTAGCCCACCTCCGGTGCCGCCAGGGTGGTGTTGCCCGTCACCCAGCTGGCCATCAGGGTGGCGGTGCTCAGGGCCAGGCCGATGTTGCGACCGGCCAGCAGGTAATCGTCGGCATCGCCCGCGCCGCGGCGGCCCCACCACAGGCCGAGGGCGATCCACAACCCGGAGAAGGCCACCAGCAGAAACCAGGCGGTGCCGGGATTGAGTAGCGGCGCAGCGGCGTCAGTCATGGCTGCCGGCGACGCTGGGGTCGTCGTAGGGATTGCGGCCGTGCCAGCGGGCGTGTCCCCGCGCGATCATCACCACGGTGGCCAGGGTGACCAGGGCGCCGATGGCAAAAACCAACACGGCCCCTTGCAATTCGCTCATGGGCTGGGTGCGTCTGTGACACCGCTAGCCAGGTTCGACGCGGTTGCCAACCCAGGCCGCCCAAGGCCGTGAGGGGCCGGCAGGCGCCACAAGCCCGATCGCTATCAGCCCAAACAAAAGCC
>JAGYNF010000171.1 GCA_018400215.1 Cyanobium sp. M55B138
CAGCCGGTGGCGGCGGTGGGTGATGAGGCCCTGGAGCTGGCCCATGCCCTGGTGGGCCATGGGGTGATGGTGTGGGCGGGGGCTGACCGGGTGGCCGCGGCTGGCCTGGCGCTGGCCGCCGGGGCCGATCTGCTGCTGCTCGACGACGGCCTGCAGCACTGGCGCCTGGCCCGGGACTGCGACGTGACCGTGCTCGATGCCAGCCAGCGGCTTGGCAACGGCCTCACCTTCCCCGCCGGGCCATTGCGGGAGCCCGCCCGGGCCCTGGGCCGCGCCCAGCTGCTCGTGCTCACCGGCGCGGGCGACCCCCGCCCCACGGGCCTGCCCTGGCCAGCGGCGCAGCCCTGGTTGGCCGTGCCCGCCAGATTGGTGCTGCCGGTGGAGCTGGTGGGCCGGCCCCTGCTGGCCTTCTGCGGGATCGGGCTGCCCCAGAAGTTCTTTGCGGCTTTGGCCCAGCGGGGCTGCCGCCTGGTGGGCCAGGAGGAGTTCCCCGACCACCATCCCTATGCTCGAGCGGATCTGGAGCGATTGTTGGCACTGGCGCGGGCCAAGGAGAATGCCACCCTGGTCACCACGGTGAAGGACTGGCAGCGTCTGGCCGGCCTGCTCCAGGATGGCCCCGAGGGGCGGGTGGTGCCGATTCCTTTGCAGCTCGATGGACAGGCCGTGGCCCAGCTGGCCGATCAGGTGCTGGCCCAGCTGGCCCAGCGCTTTCCCTATCTGGAGGGGGTGCGCCATGGCTGAGCGCCCCTACGTGCTGCTGGTGGCCGGTGAGGCCTCCGGTGATCTGCATGGCGGCCATCTGGTGCAGGCCCTGCTGCAGCAGCGTCCCGACCTGGCGGTGATCGGCGTGGGCGGCGGCCAGCTGCGGGCCGCCGGCATGGATGTGCGCATCGATGTGGCCGAGCTCTCGGCCGCCGGTCTGGTGGAGATCGTCGCCAGCATTCCCCGCCACTGGCGGGTGATGCGCTGGCTGAAGCGCCGCATGGATCAGCAGCCACCCGTCGCCGTGGTGCTGGTCGACTATCCCGGCTTCAACCAGCTGGTGGCGCGCCAGGCCCACCGGCGGGGCATTCCGGTGTTCTTCTACATCGCCCCCCAGGTGTGGGCCTGGGGGCGGGGCCGGGCCCGCCGCATGGCGGGGTTCATCGACCGGCTGGCGGTGATCTTTCCCTTTGAGGAGGCGATCTTCAACGCCTACGGCCGCCCCTTCGCCCGCTACGTGGGCCATCCCCTGCTCGATGGCCTGCGGGTGAGCCGCCCGCCGCTGGCCACCCGCCACTTGCACGGCCTCAGCGCTGAGCAGCCCCTGCTGGTGGTGATGCCGGGCAGCCGCCGCAGCGAGATCCGGCTGTTGCTGCCCCAGCTGCTGCGCGCTGCGGCGCTGCTCAAGGCCGATGGCTGGCAGGCGGTGCTGCTGCGGGCCCCCACGGTGGATGAGGCCTTTCTCTGCCGGGCCGCTGGCCTGGCCTCCCTGCCCCTGCCGGTGATCGAGGGGGATGCCTACAACCTGATGGCGGCGGCGGATGTGGGTCTGGTGAGTTCCGGCACCGCCACGCTGGAGGCCGCCCTGCTGGGCTGTCCGCCGGTGATTGTGTACCGCTTCTCCTGGCTCACCTACTGGCTGGCGCGGCTGGTGATCGGTCGCCGCAGCATGGGCCTGCCCAATGTGATCCTGGGGCGGGCGGTGTTTCCCGAGTTGGTGCAGCGGGATCTGCGGCCCGATGCCCTGGTGCGTCAGGTGCAGTGGTTGCACGCCAACCGGGGGGCGCTGGAGCCGGAGCTGGCCCAGCTGCGCAGCAGGATGGGCACACCAGGGGCGTCGCAGCGCGCCGCCCAGGAGTTGCTCAACCTGCTGCCTGCGCCGCCCCGCTGTCCTTGAACCTCTCCCCCTACCGCCGCTTCCTCGCCTACGGCCGCCGTTATCTGTGGCCCACCTTCAGCCTGGCGCTGCTGTTCAACGTGGGCTACGGCGCCTCCACCGGCCTGGTGCCGCTGCTGATTCGCTATTTGTTCGACGACGTGCTGCCCTCCAGCGATCGGCAGCGGCTCTACCTGGCGCCCCTGGTGATCGTGGTGGTGATCAGCGTGCGGGCCCTCTGCCAGTTCCTGGGCTCCTATCTCACCGAAACGGTGGGCCAGTCGATCACCGCCGACCTGCGCGGTGAACTGGCGGAACGGGTGCTCGACCTCCCCCAGGCCTACATCACCCGCCACCCCTCCACGGTGCTGGTGTCGCGGGTGCTCACGGACGTGACCCTCGCCAAGACCGGCATCGTTGACGGGGTGTCGACCGTGCTCAAGGACGGCATCACCCTGGTGGCCCTGGTGTCGGTGGCGTTCTACCAGGACTGGCTGCTGTCGCTGATTGCCTTCTTCCTGTTCCCCCTGGGCGTGTGGCCCGTGTTGCGCACCGCCAAAAAGGTGAAGCGCCATTCCCGTCGGGGCCAGACCCGCCTGGCCCAGCTGGCGGCCTACCTGCAGGAATCCCTGCTGGGCTCCCGCGTGGTGAAGATCTTCGGCATGCAGGCCTATGAGCTGGAGCGCTTTCAACGCGAAAACCGCTCGGTGCGCCACGAGGCCCTGCGCACCACCCGGGCCAAGTTGGTGAACCAGCCGCTGATGGAGGTGCTGGGGGCGGTGGGCTTCTGTGCGGTGCTGGTCTACGGCGGCGAGGCGGTGATCAGCGGCAGCCGCACCACCGGCAGCTTCTTTGCCTTTCTCGCCTCGCTCTACCTCTGCTATGCCCCGTTCAAGGGGATCGGCAAGGCCAACGCCACCCTGCAGCAGGGCATGGCCGCCGCTGAAGAGCTGTTCGCCATCCTCGACACCCCCTCGGATCCGGTGGAGGCGGCCCAGCCCCGGCAGGCCACCTGGCGGCAGCAGGGCCTGCGGGCGGAGGGTGTGCACTTCGGCCATGAGCCGGGTGAGCCGGTGATCCGGGGGCTGGATCTGGAGATTCCCCGCGGCAGCACCGTGGCCCTGGTGGGTCCCAGCGGCGGTGGCAAGAGCACGATCATCGATCTGTTCTGCCGCTTCTACGACCCCACCGCCGGCCGCATCACCCTGGATGGCACCGACCTGCGCGACCTATCGCTGGCGTCGCTGCGCGGGCTGATTGCCCTGGTGGATCAGAACACGTTCCTGTTCAACGACACCGTGGCCAACAACATCGCCTATGGCCAGGGCGGCCACGGCGGGCTAGATGCCGCTGCCATCGAGACGGCCGCCCGGGCGGCCAATGCCCACGGCTTCATCGCCGAGCTGCCCGAGGGCTACGACACCTTGATCGGCGAGAACGGCACGATGCTTTCGGGGGGGCAGCGGCAGCGGATCGCCATCGCCCGGGCCCTGATCAAGAACGCGCCGATCCTGTTCCTCGATGAGGCCACCTCGGCCCTCGACAGCACGTCGGAGCAGGTGGTGCAGGAGGCCCTGGATCGGCTGATGGAAAACCGCACCACCCTGGTGGTGGCCCACCGGCTCTCCACGGTGATCCATGCCGATCGCATTGTGGTGATTGCCGCTGGGCAGGTGGTGGAGACCGGTCGCCACGGGGAGTTGCTGGCTCGCGGCGGCCCCTATGCCGACCTAGTTTCGACACAATTCGCAACCGCCGCAGCGGCCCCGACGGCATGAGCCTTGCCCCCAGCCCGTCCGTGGCCCGCTATGACCGGGCCGATTGGGCCAGTTCCTTCCGCAATGTGGGCGTGGAGCTCACCGATGTGGCCCTCACACCCGCCCGGGGCACGCTCCCGCCAGAACTGGTGGGCACCCTCTACCGCAACGGCCCCGGGCGCCTGGAGCGCGGCGGCCAGTGGGTGCACCATCCCTTCGATGGCGACGGCATGATCACCGCCCTGCGCTTCGAGGGCGGCCGGGCCCTGCTGCGCAATCG
>JAGYNF010000172.1 GCA_018400215.1 Cyanobium sp. M55B138
CCCTGCCTGTGCCCTGGAATCGGTTGAGCTCCGTGGGCTATCTGCTGCTCGGTGCGGTGATGCTGTGGACGCTGGGGCCGATCAGCAGCTCTCCGGGGAGTCGGCACCTGACCTCCCGGCTCTACGCCGCCCTGGGCCTGGCGGCCCTGACCGCTGGGGCGTTTTGGTATGTCACCCCCCATGAGCTGAGGAACAGTGGCATTCCGTTGGTGGGTCTCTGGTCGCTGTTCACGATCTTCAGCGCCAGGCGTTTGATGCAGGGGCTGGCCCAGGAGCGCACGATCAACGCCGAGGTGTTGCAGGGCGCCCTGGCCGGCTACCTGATGCTGGGGCTCAGCGGGGGGTTGCTCTGCTCGGCTCTGGAGACGGTGGATCCCGGCAGCTTCAGCAACGTGGTGCTGAGGGGTGCGGATGTCGTGGACGGCATGCCGGTGTGGGGCCTGAACTTCATTCGGCTCAACTACTACGCGTTCGTGACACTCACCACCACGGGCTACGGCGATGTGGTGCCCATCAGCCCAGCTGCCCAGATCCTGAGTGTGCTGATCTCGGTTGCCGGCACGTTTTATCTGGCGATCGTGATGGGTCTGTTGATCAGCCGCCTCAGCCAGTCTGAATCGAGTCGCTCCCACGACGGCCCCTGAGCATCCGCAGCTCCCAGCCCTTGACGATCCGGTAGAGCACGGGCACCACAAACAGGCTCAGCACCGTGGCCACCAGCAGGCCGGAGAACACCACGGTGCCGATGCTCACCCGGCTGCCGGAGCCGAAGCCCGAGGCGAGCAGCAGGGGCACGAAGCCCGCCAGGGAGGAGATGGCGGTGAGCAGGATTGGCCGCAGGCGGGTGCGGGCGGCATCGCGGATGGCGGCGTCGAGGTCGAGGCCCTCGGCCAGCCGCTGGTTGGCGAATTCCACGATCAGGATGCCGTTCTTGGCCGCCAGGCTCACCAGCACCAGCAGGCCCATCTGGCCGTAGACATCCAGGGCCAGCCCCCGCAGGGCGAGGCCGATCAGGGCCCCCAACAGGGCCAGGGGCACCGTGACCAGGATGATCAAGGGATCGAGAAAGTTGTCGTAGAGCGCCGCCAGCACCAGCAGGGTCACCAGCACGGCCAGGGCGAAGGTGATGCCGTTGCTGCCCCCAGCCCGGGCCTCCTCCCGCGCCAGCCCAACCCACTCCAGCTCGGTGGTCATGCTGCCCCGCTGCCGTTGCACCCGCTCCAGGGTGGCCATCGCCTGGCCACTGCTCACGCCAGCCTTGGGCAGGGCGCGAACGTTGATGGAGCGGGCCAGGCGGGTGCGGTTGATGCTGGTGGGTCCGCTGTCCTGCTCGATGCGCACCATCTGGGCCAGGGGGATCAGCCGGCCCGTGTTGCTGCGCACCGGCAGGGCCAGCAGATCGTTGCGATCGCGCCGACCGGATCCCTCCAGTTGCACGATCACCTTGCGCACCTGCTCGCCCTCGAAGCTGTCGTTCACGTAGTCGCTGCCAATCGCCGCTCCGAGGCTGTCCACCAGCGTGGACAGGTCGACGCCCAGGGACGCCATCTGCAGGCGATCGGGCACCAGGTTCAGCTGGGGAGCGCTGGCGCTGAAGCGGGTGGAGACCCGCTCAAACTCCCCGGTGGCCATGGCGGCGCCAATGAAGCCCTGCACATCCTGGCCGAAGGCATCCAAGCTCAATTGGCCGGCACTGGTGTCGAGCAGCTCCAGCTCCAGGCCCCCCTCGGCACTGAACCCCCGCACCGATGGAGCCTGGCTGAGCTGCACCGAGGCCCCCTTCACGGAGCGGCGCAGGTTGGCGTTGAGCCGCTGGGCCACGGCTTCGGTGGTCTGGTCTGGGCCGGGGCGCTCCTCGATTGGCAGCAGCCGCAGGAAGAACAGCCCCTTGTTGGGGCTGCTGTCGCCAAAGGAGCGGCCGGCATAGAAGTTGGCCCGGGCAATCAACGGTTCGGCGGCCACCACTTCCCGCACCTGCTCCATCGCCGCCGTGGTGGGCTGCAGGCCCAGGCCATCGGTCAGGATCACCACCCCCCGCAGCTGGCCGTTGTCCTCCTGGGGGATGAAGGCGCGGGGGCGCTGCTGCAGGGCGACAACGGTGAGCAGCAGACCCAGCAGCAGCAGTGCTGCCACCCGGCGGCGGTAGCCGAGGGTGCGCTCCAGCAGGCGGCTGTAGGGGGCCTCCAGGGATTCCAGCCAGCGCCTAGGCGGATCAATCCAGCGCAGCAGCCAGCCGGGCTGGGGGGTGCCCACCTGCAACAGGCGGCTGGCCGCCATCGGCGTGAAGGTGAGGGCGTTGAAGGTGGAGAAGGCGATCGTGGCGCTGATCGTGATCGCGATCGGGGCATAGAGGCGGCCGACGCTGCCGCCCAGCCCCAGCACCGGCACAAACACCGCCACCAGCACCAGGGAGGTGGCGATCACGGCGCTGCCCAGCTCGGCCATGGCCTCGCGGGCGGCCTGCAGGGGTGGCATGCCGGTCTCCAGCCGCCGGCCGATGTCCTCACTCACCACGATGGCATCGTCCACCACCAGGCCCGTGGCCAGCACCATGCCGAACAGGGTGAGGGTGTTGATCGACTGGCCGCTGAGCTCGAGCACGATCAGCGATCCCACCAACGCCGCCGGCACCGCCGCGGCAGTGATCAGGGCCAGCCGCAGGTTGCCCAGCCCCAGCAGCAGGGCCAGAAACACCAGCAGCACCGCATCCCGCAGGCTGCTGAGGGTGGCGTTGATGCTGCCGCGCACGAAGTCGGCCTCATCCACGATCATCTGCAGGTCGACACCGGGTGGGAAGCGCTCCCGCAGGTCCTCCAGGGCCCGGTTCACCGCCTCGCTCACGGTGATCGCGTTGCTGCCGTCCCGCTGGAACACCTGCACGGCCACCACGGCATCCCCCTGCAGGTTGGTGGCCACCGTGTCGTAGCTCTCGATGCCCAGGTCCACCCGGCCCACGTCCTTCAGCAGGGTCACGCCGCCATTGGGGGCCTGGGCCACCACCAGCTGTTCAAATTCCGCCGGCGAGCGCAGCCGCCCCTCCATGCGCAGGGGCAGGGTGAGCTCCTGCCCCGCCGGGCTGGGGGCGGCCCCCAGCTGACCCAGGGCCGCCAGCACGTTCTGGGCCTGCAGGGCCTGGCGCACATCGGCCAGGGTGAGGTTGCGCTCCTCGAGCCGCACCGGGTCGAGCCACAGCCGAAAGGCCAGGCTGCTGCCGCCGGCCACATTCACATTGCCCACCCCCGGCACCCGCTGCAGCCGGTCCTTCACCACCTGGTCTACCCAGCCGCTGAGGAAGCCTTCGCGAAAGGTGGTGGGATCGGCGCTGAAGCTCAGCACCATCAGCAGGTCATCGGAACTGCGCCGCACCTGCACGCCAAAACGCGCCACCGGCGCCGGCAACTGGCGCTGCACCACCGCCACCTCGTTCTGGGTGTTGATCTGGTTGATCTCCGGATCCCCCCCCGTGAAGGTGAGGTTGATGGAGCTGCTGCCGGCGGCACTCACCGAGCGGATCTGGTCGAGCCGTTCCACGCCATTGAGCTGCTTCTCCAGCAGGGCGGTGACCCCCTGTTCCACCACTTCCGGACTGGCGCCGGGGTAGGTGGCGCGCACGCTCACCCGGCTGGGGGCGATCGCCGGCAGGTTTTCCACCTCCAGTTGGGGCAGGCATACCAGTCCCACCAGCAACACCAGCAGGCTCACCACCAGGGTGAGCACCGGCCGGCGCAGAAACGGCTCAGAGAATGAGGTCAATGGGTGGGGATGGAGGCCCAGGCCGCCGTGGGGTTGCTGATGTCCTAGCCGACAGCTCCGCTCGGCAGCAGCACCGCGACCTGGGCATCGCTGAGCCGCCCGGCCCGCAGCAGCACCTGGGTAATGCGCCCGATGTCGAGCACCG
>JAGYNF010000173.1 GCA_018400215.1 Cyanobium sp. M55B138
CTCAATCACCTGGTTCACCTGGCCCTCACCGCGGGGCTCGAGCTGGGCGGCGGCGAGCTCCAGCACCGACTCCCCCAGCCCCAGCCGGCGGGCAATCGCCAGGGCATTGCTGCGGCCAGGGATGCCCCACTGCAGCCGGTAGGTGGGCGAGAGCGTGTCCACGTCAAAGGCCACCGAAGCGTTCTCAAAACGTGGGTCGTCGTATTTGAGGGCCTTGAGCTCGCCGAAGTGGGTGGTGGCGATCGTGAGCCGGGCCCGCTCAGCCAGGTGCTTGAGCAGAGCCGTGGCCAGGGCCGAACCCTCGAGGGGATCGGTGCCGGCTCCCACCTCATCGAGCAGCACCAGGGCAGCCCCCGCCACTGACTTTTCACCAGCCGCAGCCGGCAGCGCCTCAAGGATGCGAGCGATGCGGCGGATATGACCGCTGAAGGTGGAAAGGTTCTGCTGCAGCGATTGCTCATCGCCGATGTCGGCCAGCACCTGGCCGCACCAGGGCAGTCGCGGCGTGCCGCTGCAGGGCAGAAACAAGCCAGCTCGGGCCATAAGAGCAGCCAAACCGACACTTTTGAGGGTCACGGTTTTGCCACCGGTGTTGGGGCCCGTGATCGCCACAACCCGTAGCTGGGAGCCCACTGTCACGGTCACGGGAACCACCGGATGCCCCTGCTGGCGCCGCTCCTGCCAGAGCAGCAAGGGATGGCGCAAGCCCTCCAGCACCAGCGGGGCCAAGGCATCACCCTCCAGCTGCGGCCGCACCGCCCCCAGCCAGGCGCTGTAGCGGGCACGAGCCACGCCGCAATCGAGCTGAACCAGCACCTGCTGCAGGTGGGTCAGCGCCTCCTGCTCGCTGGACACCAAGCCGCTGAGCTCCTGCAGCACTGCCTGCTCCGCTTCGCGCTCTTCACCCTCGAGCTGGCGTAAGCGGTTACCCAGGGGGATCACCGCTTGGGGCTCGATGAACACCGTGCTGCCGGAGGCGGAGCTGTCGTGCACCAGGCCCGGCAACTGGCTGGCCGCTCCGGCCTTCACCGCCAGCACCGGCCGGCCATTGCGCTCTGCCACCACGCTGTCTTGCAACAGGGCGGCGAAGCGCCGCAGCAAACCATTGAGGCGATCGCGACGATCGGCTCGGGTGGCGGCGATCTGACGCCGCAGCTCCGCAAGGGGGGGGCTGGCCCGATCGGCCACCCAGCCGCCATCGTCGATGCAAAAGCGCAGGCGCTGTTCCAGCTCCGGAAGAGTGCGCAGCTCCTCCACCAGGGCGGTGGTCACCGGACGGAGGTCGGGATCATCAATCTGACGCCGCAGGCGCCGCGCCGCTACCAGGGTTGTGGCCACAGCGAGCAGGTCACCGACAGGAGCAATGCCGCCCTTGGCGCAGAACTGCAGGGTGCGGCCCAGGTCCGCCACACCCTGGAAGGTGAGCCCACCCTCAGCAAGGCCATCGAGGGCCAGCAGCTCGGTGGTTTCGGCCAGTAAGCGCTGGCTTTCGGCCAGATTCGGCGCCAAGGGGAGCTGCAAGCAGAGGCTGCGGCCGGCGCTCGTTTCGGTAAAGCCAGCCACATGCTCGCCCAGGCGCGACCACTCCAGTAGCTCCAGCGTTTCAGCCTGGATATCGTGCACAGCGCCTGCGCTCACACCCGGCCAGCAGCAATCGGTGCGGCACCGATGTTGGAAGGCAGACCCTCAGCGGGCTCGTAGAGCATCTCCAGCCAGTTGCCCTCGGGATCCTGCAAATAGAAGGATGCGGTTCCATCGCGATGGTCATGCACGGGGCCACAGCGGTGACCAGCCGCCTCAAGGTGTTCGTGCACCTGATCCACTTCGGCGCGCTGCTGGAAATGGAAGGCGAAGTGGGGCCCAGCAGCCTGGTACTCGGGGCTGAGCAGGGCAATACCCTCACCGCTGCCAGGCCACTGGAGGTAGGCCCAGTCAGCCGCATCCCAGGTGAGGCGAAGACCGAGGGAGCTGTAGAAGGCCTTGGCACGCTCCATGTCCTGGACACGCAGAGCCACATGGCCCAGGCGATGAAGTGGCGGGGGGTTCATCAGCGGTCGTTCTGTATCGCGCCATTCTGGGACGAAAGCTCGCGTGCCCATGCGTCAACGTCTGATGCGTGCCGCCGTCGATCCAGAAGGCCAGGTGGGCCTGGCGCTAGCAGGAGTCAGCGTGTTGACGGTTTGTTGGTTTTGCTTCTGGCGCGTTCCCACGGAAGTTGTGGGCCGCGGCGTTTTGATCGTGCCAGGCGGAGCAACGGTGGTGGATGCCCGGGCGCCCGGACAGATTCTGCGGATCCCCGTCCGCGTTGGCGAACGGGTGCGTCGCGGCCAGCCGCTGATGGAGCTCTACTTACCGATTCTGGATCAGGAATTGCGGCGCCAGGAGCGCGACCTGCGGGAGCTGATCCTGCTCAATGACGACCTCAACCGCCGCGATGGCCTGCGCCTGGCCTCGGCCCAGCGGGTCCGCGACACCACGCTTGCCAAGCTGGCAAAAGATCTGGAGCGCTACCGCGGGTTACGGGCCACCTACGACCAGAAGGTGAGCGATTTTCGCTATCTAGCCAGCCAGGAGGTGGTGGCACCTCTAGCCCAGGAGGTGGTGTCCACCGAAGACCGGGCCATTCAGCTCGATGTGTCCGCGGCAGAGTTGAAGGTTCGCGAAAAGGAGGCCCGCGAGGCATACCAAAAAGTGAAGTTGGAGCTGGACACAACCCAACTGCAGCGCCGCTTCCGCATCGACGAGCTGCGCCGCTCCATCGCGGTGACCAGCACCCGCCTGCGCTTCGAGGGCACCCTTCTGGCCGAACGCGAAGGCCAAATCCTGGATATTCAGGTGGTGCGTGGCCAGACGGTGAAGGCCGGCCAGCGGCTGGGCACCCTCGGTGAGCCCATGACTGATGGCCTGCAAGCCGTGGCCTATTTCGCCCCCGCCGATGCACGTCGCCTACCGGAGGGACTGCCGGTGGAGGTGGTGCCGGATTGGAATGAGCGCGCCCGTTTCGGCGGGATGCTGGGCGAGGTGGATCGGGTCAGCCTGCTGCCGGCCACCCGAGAAGATGTGAACACCACCATGGGCAACCCTCAGCTGGCTGAATCTCTGGTGAAGGACGGCCCGGTGATGCGCGCCGAGATCAGCCTGCGCCGCAAACCCAGCAACGGCGATGGCTACCGCTGGACCATGTCCAAGGGCAGCACTGTGTTCCCGATCCGTGAGGGCCTCACCCTCAAGGCCCACGGCTATGTGGAGTGGCGCACGCCTTTGAGTTACGTCGTGCCAGCCCTGCGGGACCTCACCGGCAGCTACCGAAACCTGCGCCAGGAACGCCAGTCGACCCCGCAGCTGAGGCAACAATGAGCATCTGGAATCGATTGCAGCCCCCGCTGCGACGGGAACTACCGTTTGTGGTGCTGCAGCTGGCACTGCTGGTGGTGCTGCTGCACGCCAATGCACCGGAAGTGTGGTTCTGGTTCGCGGCACTGCTGGTGCTGCTGCTGTGGCGCGGCTTGGCCTGGCGCAACCGGCTGCTGGATCAGGGCAACACCAACGGCAGCACCACCACCTGATCCGACCGATCCGACACCGGCAGCAGCTCCCGTAGCAACCGGGCGTAGCTCACATTCGCCGTACGCGTTCAGGGGTCAGGATGCCCCTGCGCAGGACTGCACGCCTGATGGCCCATCGCTGAGCGATCAAGTAGCGGTGCTCTGTCTTGCCGAACTCAGGGCTCCGGCAGCAGTGACGGCATCACCCCGCCACGGTGATGGGCAATCCAGGCCTGCTCCAGGAACTGCCAGACATCGCGGCCCTGTTGCCTGAGGCTGGTCGTGACGGTGAGCAGGCG
>JAGYNF010000174.1 GCA_018400215.1 Cyanobium sp. M55B138
CGCATCGCGGATGAAGCGCTTGGCCTCGGCCATGAACTCATCGTCGGCCGTCTCCATCCGCTTGCGGGTGAGCGGACCGGTGCTCTCGATCCGCTGGCTGCCATCGCCGTTGGCCCAGCAGTGCAGCACGCCGCGGGGTGCAAAACGCTTGCGGAAGTTGGGGAACTCCGGGTCATCCTCCTTCGGGTAATCCCGCAGCTCGGGCTCCTCCTCGGCATTGAGGTGATAGAGGTTGCCGAAGAATTCGTCGAACCCATGCATCGTCGGCAGGTGTTCGTCACGGTCGCCGAAGTGGTTCTTGCCGAACTGGCCGGTGCGGTAGCCCTGGGGCTTGAGCAGCTCGGCGATGGTGGGATCTTCATCCTGGAAACCCTGCTCCGCCCCTGGCAGACCCACCTTGCTGAGGCCAGTGCGGTACACACTCTGACCACTGATAAAGGCGGCGCGGCCGGCGGTGCAGCTCTGCTCGGCGTAGTAGTGGATGAATTTGGCGCCTTCGTTGGCCACCCGGTCGATGTTGGGGGTCTGGTACCCCATCAGGCCGTGGCTGTAACAACTGAGGTTGCTCTGGCCGATGTCATCGCCCCAGAGGATCAGGATGTTGGGCTTGCCGTTGGGCATGGGAAACGGTTGGGGTTGGAACTGTGCTTCCATCCTGGAGAGCGGCGAGCGGCCTGCACCAGAGCCGGGTGAGGCGTTTGTGCTTTGAAGTGGCGCTTTTGATCAAGACGTGCGCAATCCCAGCCCTTGCGACCGCTTGAGCACGGGCAGCGACACCAGCACCGTGATCAACACGTAGAGAAGGATGCCCAGCTTCAGACCCGGCACCGTACCGGCATAGGTATTGGCCAGCACCAGGGCCAGGCCAGGGTTGCGCATCGACGTGACCAAGGCTGCGGTGACGCCCCGGTCTGCCGTGGAGCCCGCCAAGCCAAAGCCCAGGCCCAGGCTGATCACCACCAACAGCACGATGAACAGGACGGCCAGCCCATTGGCCAACACAAAGGCCAGCAGCAGGGGCGCGGTGCGAACCAGGATGGCCAGCACCAGCAGCACCAACAGGCCGTTGGCCAGGCGATCGAGGGGCAGCCGCCAGCGGGCCAACCGGGCCGGACAACAACGCCGCAGGAGCAAACCAAGCGTGAGGGGCAGCAGCTGCACTTGGCCCACCTGCAGGGCCACCTGACGGGGGAGCACATCCCAGCCCTCCACGCCGAACAGTGGCTCAGCCAGCTTGGCCAGCAGAGGCAAGGTGACAATCGCCAGCAGAGCCGCCGTGACCTGCAACAGGCCGGCAAGCGAGGCGTCACCACCCGCCTTACCAGCCTTGCGCAGGATCAGTGGGGCACTGGGACAGGCCGCCATCAAGGCGATGGCAATGCGCGCCTCGGGGGACAACAGCTGGGCCGGAGGCGTGCAGAGCAGCAGCCATCCCACCAGGGGCACCAGCAGGCAGGTCGCCAGCTCCACCCGCAGCAGCAGGCGCCAATGCCGGCGCCACTGATAAAAGGCGTCGAGAGGCAGGCCCACCCCCAGGGCCAGCATCACGGTGAAGAGGGAGACAGGAACCAACAGAGCCACGGATGCTTCCACGCTCAACCCACCAATCCGGCGATCAGTATGGCCATGGCCAGGATGCCGATCAGGCCGATCAACGTGGCCGTGGCCGCCGCGATCCGGGGCGACTCCGCATAGACGAAATCGTCCCGACGCAAACGCCTGAGCTCCCGTAGGTGCTGCAGGGTGGCGACGGCCATGGCCAGGATGCCGGTGAACACAAAGGCCAGGGCCACGGCAATCACCCCCGGTCTGGGGCCCTGATCACCGCTGACCCGGTCGATGGCTCCAACAATCTTGTCGAGACCAAATCCAAAACTGATCAGCGACAGGCAGGTGCGGATCCAGGCCATCAGAGTGCGCTCGGCCGCATCGCGATTGCGCTGGCGCGCCAGTTCATTGGTGAGATTCACGACCCAAAGCCACGGGGAACGGCTGCTGATGCATCCGGCCGAAGCCTACGAACATTGAAGTTCTGTACAAAATATGCAATGTTTTGCAAATAACCCCATGGCCTGGCCCGCTGGATCCGGCTCAATTGCAAGTGGTGTCGCAAAGTGGTGTAATAGAATACAAACACCCAATCCCAATGCGCCCGGGGATCGGCAGACCCCGAAATGCCGCTCCATGCAGCAGTCCAATCAAGGGGAGGCCCAAGGGTCGGCCCAGGCGAACCCTCTGATCTTTCACAACACACTGGCCCAGGTCGACCGGGATCCCCAGGCCCTCGCTAACCGCTTGGCCCAGCACTATTCGGTGGTGGATTTCGGCCCAAGACAGGGGCATGAACAGCAGTTTCTGCATCGCACCAGCAGCAGCCAGGTGGGCGACCTCCTGCTGTCGTGCGGCTACACGACACCCATCCAAGGAACCATCGGTGCCCGCGCAGGCATCGGCTCGATCAACCTGGTTTTCAGCGGCAACATTCTTTATGAATGCGATGGCAAGGAACTGCCCGTCGATGCCAGGCAACCCCTGTTTTTCTCGCCTGGCCAGGAGTATCGATACAGCATCACAGATCACTTCAACGGGATCGTCTTTCACATCGACCTACAGCGGCTGCGGCAAACTGCAGCGGCGATTGTAGGCTTGGGAGTTTCGGAACATCGCTTTGCCGCCGAGCTGGATTTTGCCCGCGTTCTGCATCCACTGGAACCCCGTAGCAAACAGCTTTTAAGCACCCTCAAGCGCACCTTTGAGCTGCTTGACCAGCCGCTTCTGGAGCAAACTGGCGACTTAAGATTGCTAAGGCTGGATGATCTGATTTATCGCAATCTGGCACTACTATTATGCCCAAAACTCGAAAAGCTCATCCAGGCGGATCCTGCCCATCGCACCAGCCGCGAACAGATTTTTGATGACCTGCTGGAGTGGTCGCGGGCCCACCTGCACACGCCGATCAACCTCAGCCAACTCGAGCAGCGCAGCGGCTATTCCAGGCGCAATCTGCAGCTGGCCTTCCAGCAACGCTTTGGCTGTGGCCCGATCCAATGGGTGCGCCAACAGCGGCTGGAGCAGGCCCGCCATGACCTGCTCAACCCCTTGCCAAACGACACGGTTGCTGGCATTGCCAGCCGCTATGGCTTCAGCAGTTCGGCGGTGTTCAGCCGCGATTTCCGCAGCCGCTACAACCTGCCTCCCTCCCAGTTGCTACGCGAGGGCAAGCGGCACCACAAGGGAGCCTGAACGGCAGACACCGGCCTCACCCCTCGGCGGCGCAGCGGGGGCAGAGGGCCCGCACGGTGAGCACGCATTCCAGCAGGCGGAATCCATGGCCAACGGACGCCTGTTCACCGGCCAGCAGCACCGCTTCATCCTCGAATTCCTCGGTGCAGCCGCAGCGCACACACACCAGGTGGTGGTGGTCGCGATGGGCATCGCAGGCCAGCTCATAGCGGCGGCCGCCCTCGGGCAACTCCAGTTCCTGGAGCAGACCCATGGAGCTGAGCAACCGCAAGGTGCGATACACCGTGGCGAGGGACACCTTGTCGTGTTGGCCGAGCAGGCGCTGGTGCACCTCTTCGGCACTGAGGTGGCTGCCGGCGCCAATCTGCTCAAACAGGGCTTGGACCCGTTGCCGCTGCGGGGTGAGCCGCTGGCCCCGGTCGTGCAGGTTGGAGCGCAGCGCATCGGTGGTGCCTGGCTGGGTGGCCTGGGAGGCCTGGGTGGAGGAACTGGGCACCGAAGCCAACCCGTACTTCTCAATAATAGATCTAGTTGCGAACAGCTGCCAGCTTCGCCTAGGCCTGGGCTCGTTGATCCATCCAGCTGTCGAGC
>JAGYNF010000175.1 GCA_018400215.1 Cyanobium sp. M55B138
TCTGCCTGCACAGCTGCTGCGCCCAGTCAAACGCCCACCGGGCAGCACCTCCACATCAAGCCGTTGGCCGGGGTTTACGCCGAGATGGGCCAGGAGCTCCTTGCGCAAGGTCACCTGGCCCTTGCTGGTCACCGTGAGGGAGGCCCCGCGTGATTGAGCTGGTGGCGTTGGCATGGCCCAAAAACAGCTTGAGCTCTTTGTAAGGCAGTTTTGCGTAAGGCAGTTTTGCGTAAGGCAGTTTTGCCTTGCTCGCTGCCGCCTTTGAGCCTGGCGGCTCAGGGGGAAGCCTCGCCACCGTGAACCCCACCCAGACCGCCTGCGGCTGCACCAGCTCCGCCCCGCCACTGGCCAGCATCACCACCAGCAGCAAGCCGAGCAGCAGGGTGCGGGTGGAGGGTGGGGGTCACTGCCGCTCCTGAGCTGTTGCTTCAGTCATGCTGCTGAGCCACTCCGCAAAGCGTGTCTGAGCTTGCCTTGGTTCATCTGTAGAGCGAGCCAGTGCCTCCATGGCCTCAATAACACTCTGCTGGCTTGCTTGGATCACAATTCCGTTCATCGCCAGAAATGTGTAAGCAGCAATGAAGGCTGTGCGTTTGTTCCCATCCACAAAACCATGGTTCTTCGCCAGTCCAAAGGCGAGCCTGGCGGCCAGATCCACCAGTGTTGGAGGCTTTGGGGCGTAGTGCCACAACGTTTGCGGAGCTACTAAAGCACTGGTGAGCAAGCCGTGATCACGGATACCAGCCAGGCCGCCACTGGCTGTGATCACTTCGTGGTGAATGACCTCCAGATCCTGCTCTTCAATCCAATACGGCTCGGTCGTGCCATTCACCGAGCCAGTTCAATCAAGGCTTCGCGATACTGCTCAATGCCTTGCCTGGCCAAAGCCATCACATCGGGCCTCAGGAGCGGCTTCCCTGCGGGCTTCTGCTTCTTGGGCTGATGCGGGACACAAGCCCAGCGAACGACGGAGGCAACCGTCCGGTTCTCGCCGCCTGTCTCAGCTCCGCGTGCCTGCACCACAGCCCGCACAAAAGCGCGAGGTCGTCTGCGCCGCTGGCCATTGCCGGTGCGCATCACATACCCGCAGACACGGAGCACACGGTTGGCAGGCACACCTTGCAGCTGCTCCAGCGCACCAAGAAGCTCACGACCCTGAAGGGGTTTTGTTCTGGCGGTGGTAACCGGCTTCATCGACTTGCCTCGGGCTCAGTACTCCAGCGGTAAGTGCACCGTACGTCCATCCCGCGCCGAGCGGTAGGCCCCGATCAGCAGCTCCAGGCGGCGCAGACCCTCGCGACCGTCGTAGGGCTTCACGTTGTCGAACCCCAGCACCGCTGTACCCCGCTCCAGCAGCAGGGTGCGCGGGGGGTTGATCGGCTGCAGCGGGGCCGTTTCCGCAATCGGGATCTGCTCCGGGATCCCATACACCGGGGCACTGCTGCTGAAGCGAGTCGGCCAGAGGACGCCATCGAGGCGCTGGCTCAGCTCTTTGATTTCGAGCGCTTCATAGCCGCAAGGCTTCTGCATAGCAGTAGCGGTAGAGCCGGACAGGAGTGAGCGGATCAGGTCGGGAGCGCTCTGGAAAACCCGGTAGGTCCACGCGGTCGGTGTTCACTGGCTGCAGCTCGTGCGGGGCTTGGTGGGCCTAGGGCCTTGTTGGCGGCAGGCGGCTGAGCGGGAAAAGCGCCCCAGCGATCGACCTCGCGGCGATGGCTGATGCGCACGGCAGCAACTTCACCTGGGTCTGTTCCACTTGGAGGGGCGCCGCTGAGACAGGGGTGGACCTGTTGAAAAGGACACCCCTGGCCCGGATCGGTCATGCTTGGCTTTCTGGCTTTGCTGCCGCGAGGCAGCTCACCGTTGCGCCAAACCGGGGGTGGGCTTGCAAAAAACCCACAGCCGTGGCCGCCCCTGCGGCAGCGCAGCAACGACGCCTGAATAGGGCACGCCTGCAAAATGTATCCGCGAAACCATTCGCGGATACCGACCCTGGCGTGAGCGCGCTCGAACGCCTAAGGCACCATCTTATCTACTCGAGAACCACCCCAAAAAGCCAGTAGCCACAGCCGAACATGCAACAAAGGCATAAAATTCACCGTAAAATTGCTTAAAGACCTGGACGGTCAGCCCGTCGGGCGATGGAGCCTCTGCAGGCTTGCCAGCTGCTCCGGCAGCGGGCCCGTGCCCGGATGCACCTGCATCAGGTAATCAAGGGCATCCAGCAGGGGGAGCTGTCGTACCCGCATCAGCCAGGCCAGACAGATCAGCGGCGAGCGCTCCACCGCTGCCACGCAGTGCACGTACACCGCCCCCCCCTCCAGCAACTCAGCCAAAAACTCCAGGGCCCGTTCCAGCTCCGCCGGCTCAGGTGCACGGCCACTGCGATGGTCTGGGAGCACCAGCCGCCGGCACTGGAAACGGCTGTGCAGATCCTCCGGAGGCGGGGCCTCCTCCACTGCGCAGAGGCTGAGGATCCCGCGAACCCCCTCCTCTTCCAACCGTTCGAGATGGCTCAGCCGCCGCGGCGCCCTTCCCAGGGCCAGCTGGTTGCGCAGCACCCAGCTGGGGCGAAAGGGCGACGGGGGCTGGATGGGTGGGAGAGGGGATTGGGGCTGCATCAACGCTGAATCAAATCCACCAGCGCCCAGATGTTCACCAGCCCGCTGAGCGGCGCAGACACCGCACCGATCGCATCGCTGGTGCGGGCCAGGTTGCTGCGGTTCACCACCACCGTGTCACCATCGCGCAGCGGCGGGTTTTTTTCATTGGACGCCCCCTCGCCGTAGTTGAGCCGGAAGCGCTCGCGGGTGGCGGTGCCGTTGCGGTTGATCCGCACCAACTCCACATCGCCGGTGTTGGCCCGCCAGTTCTGGGGCCCCCCTGCCGCCAACACCGACTGCACCAGCGGAATATTGGCGGGCAACTGCAGCCGCCCCGGAGCCTTCACCTCCCCCACCACATTCACCGTGATCGACGTGGGGGAGAGCGTGGTGGTCGCCACCTCGATCGCCTCCTCCGCCGACTCCTCAGCCCGGAGCACCCGAATCGTGTCGCCGTCGAACAGCAGCGGGTTCTGCAGCAGATCACCCTCCCGCACCAGGGTGAACAGATTCACCCGGGCCCGTTTGTAGAGCGGTCGATCCCCGGGCAGCCGCCGCTGCAGCACCACCTGGCGCAGGTCGGCCTGGGCCGCCAGTCCGCCGGCCTTCTGAATCGCATCCACCAAGGTCGGCAGACCCGTGATCGCCACGGCGGCCTCCGTCTGCGACTGCTCCGACGTGGTGAGGGTGTACACCCCGGGGCGCTCCACCTCCCCCACCACCGCCACCCGCAGGGGCCGGGGCCGGCTCACCGTGAGCTGCAGCTCGGGACGCAACAGCTGGCGCTTGTAGAGGCTTTCCAGCCACAGGCTGGCTTGCGACACCGTGAGGCCCGTGAGCCGCACATTGCCCAGCAGGGGCAGACTGGCGGTGCCGTCGTTGAGGATATCGACCGGGCCGGACAACTCCTGCTCCACCAGGAAGCGCAGGGTGAGGCCATCGCCGGCACCCAGAATGTAGACATCATCCTCAAGCAGCTCAGCGCTGGCCGCCGCAGGGCCGCCGGTCTGCATCACCCCCAGCTGAAACGCACCACCAGTCGCCCCCGCGGTCTGATCAGCCCCCAGAGCTCCAGGCGCCAGGGCCAGGGCACTCAGCGTGAGCAGCGGCAGTACACGAATCGACCGGAACACCAAGGGCCCTCGCCGGATAGGTCAATGGGCGTGACTATGGCAGGACTCCT
>JAGYNF010000176.1 GCA_018400215.1 Cyanobium sp. M55B138
CCATCCTCGGCTGGTTCCCGGGCAGTTCGGTATGCAGCGCCCAGCTGGTTCAGCCTGCCTTCAGCAGTTGAACGCCCGCAGAACTGGAGAACCGCTGATCAAAGCTGAGCACGGGCAACGCATCGGCACTGGTGGCCCGCGCCAGGATCAACTGATCGGCCAGGTCGCCGCCCTGGTGAAACTGCTCCAGGGCATTGATCACGGCGTCGATGTCATCCACCACCACGCCGCGGGTGCGCACCAGGTGTTCCAGCAGCTGGTAGCGGGTCGGGCGGTCAAGGTCGTAGCCGCGCAACACCCAGGCCACTTCCGCCAGCACCACATCGGGGAGGTAAACCCCACCGTTGGCGATGGCTTCGAGGAAAGCCTGCTCGGCGATGGGGGTCTGCTGCGGATCGTCACCGATCAGCAGCCGCACCACCACATTGGTGTCAAGCGTCAGCACGGCCTGCGGCAGCAGCGATGATGCGGTCCATGTCCTCCACCGTCATCACGCGTTTGACCGTGGGGCGATTGCGGAACAGATCCTCAGGCTCGTATTTAGAGGGCACGAGCACCAGCCGGCCATGGCGGTCGATCGAGGCCTGCAAGCGAGCACCCGCTGCCAGGCCGAGGGCATCGCGCAGCTGCCGGGGGATCGTGAGCTGCCCTTTGGATGTGAGGGTGACGGTCGCCATGCAGGCAGTGTAAGGCGTCTTGCCTTACGTGGCTGCTGCCCTCGGCAGTTGGCCATCGATCAGAAAAAGCTGGCGGGGGAAGCGATGCAGCCGGCCATCGTCGTGACACAGAAACGACACGTGGGCTGCTGTGAGTTCGGTGGTGATCTCCACCTGATCAAAGGGGGTGGACTGAAACACCGCGGGGGTGAAAACACCCAGCTGCACCAGGGCTTCGCTGGAGCGGGCGCTGAAGTATTCAAAGGCCTCAACCCCTTGATCTCGCATCCACTCCCCCAGCTGCTGGGTAGCCCCGTAGGCAGCAGGATCTCGCAGCACCGCCTGAGTTGTTGCGTTGCTGATGGCCTGGAGCTTCAGACCACGCGTGGCCTTCAGCAGCACGGAAAACAGCGTTTGGCGCCGGCGGATCGGCCCAGGTGGTGGTTCGATCAGCCCTTCCCAGAACAACAACGCGTAAAAAGCGCCCTCCACCAGTGAACCGCTGCGGGAGCGTGAGCCGTAAAAGATCCCCCGGTGCAAACGGCTGCCGAACCGTGATCCGTGCCGCAGGGGCGAGTAGCGAAAGGGGGTGGTGAGGAGCGAATGGTTGGGGCCAGCACAAGCCGTGGCCAGAAGCGGGGGCTTGCTGGACTCCACCAGGGCTTCCAGGCGGGCGAGCTGGCTCAGATCGTCCACCAGGGGGGCCAGGCTGTCGATGCCCTGCTGCTGCACCAGCCGCAGCACCGTTCCCTGCAGGGGCACCTTGGGTGCGGCAGCGGCGATGGGACGCAGATCCACGACTCAGATGGGCGCGCGCATGGCGTCGAGGTATTGCACGATCTCCACCAGGCCTTCTGTGCGCTGCACCAGCTCAGCCGGTATTCCACCGGTGTGGCGATTGGCGGTGTGAAACCAGTGGCGCAGCAGTTGGCGGTCGTTGCCGACGAGCACCGCCAGGCTGCGGTACAGGCGGATCAGCAGCAGGGCCAACTCTCCGGTTTTGGAGGCTGGATCGATGCCCTTGGCGCGGGTGAGTGTGGACCGGTCTTTGCCCAGCACCCTGGCCAGGGCAGCGCGACTGAGCTGCAGCTCGTCTGCTGCACGCGACACCGCCTGCTGTAGCAGCTGAGCGTCGCTGAGCGAGGCCCCATCTGCCGACACCGGCGGGGCGCGATCAACGACGGCCATGGCTTTGCTGCATTTGCATCAAGCCTAGGTCTAAAATTGCGTTTGCATCAAGGCTTGATGCTGGCCGCCCTTGCAGCTGCCTCTTCCTTCAGGCCCGGCTTAAGCGATCGCTCTTCGGCCGCAGGGGAAATAACCCATCGCCTTTGCCGGTGGCTGGCGCCATCACCACCTGCAGGGCGATCTGCTGGGCGGCCTGGGCAACGGCAACGGTGCTGGGATCGGTGGCCATGGTTAGGGGGCGGCAGCTGCGCGTTCCCGCAGCTCCTCATAGAGGCCGGTCTGGTTGAGCAGCACCTCCTTCATGCCATTGCGAATGGATTCAGACCCCAGGGCCTGGCTGCTCATCGATGTATGGGCATCGAGGGCGCTGATGATGGCGTCCATCAGGGCCGTGCCCAGATCCGGCGACGCGCCGAATTGCTCCTTGCTGTTGGCTGTGGCCTGCTGCTGCAGGGTGGTGGATTCGAGCAACTTGCCGCGAATCACCGCCCGCACATAGGTCACCTTGTCCTCTTCGCTGAGATCACCGGTGAACAGGTCGTTGAGCTTGGCGATGATCTCCGAGAGCAGGGCTTTGTCCTTGTCCTGCACCGAGCCGCCACCCGGATTGAGGCCCGCCAACCTCTCCGCATCGCCCTGAACCAGGTCGAGCCTGTTCTGCCCCTTGTTGCGCAGGTGATGGTGGGTGAGCACCACCTTGCTGAGGTCCACCGTGGCCACCTCCCGCTCAAACTCCAGCAAGGGCAGCAGCCGCTTGAACAGCATCGCCCGCTTCTCCAGGGCCGTGTTGCCGTAGTCGAAGATCTGGCAGAGGAAGGTGTAGAAGCGCACGTAGGTGCCCATGTCGCTTCTGAACAACGTGAGGGCGGTGACTTTCAGGAAGTTGTCACTCCTGGGCTGCCACTCAGGCGGCCTGAATCAATGGTAACTCCAAGGGCAGTTCGTGCTCTTCCGGTGGCTTGTTGATCCACACTTCTTCGGGTTGGAGCCAGCAGCGGGTGTTTCGGCTCCAGCGCGTTGGATTGGCCTGGCGGGCGGCCTCGTAGACCTCGGCTCGCTGCTGGCAAATGGCCTTGGCGGCTCCACTGTGGCGCTGGTGGGGTGTCACGAATTTGATGCCGCTGTGGTGGTGCCGGTGGTTGTACCAATCCACAAATGCACACACCCATTCGCAGGCCTCGTCCTTGCTGGCAAAGGGCCGGCTGGGGTAGTCGGGCCGGTATTTGACCGTACGGAACAGGGATTCCGAGTACGGATTGTCGTTGGAGACCCTTGGCCGGGAGAAGGATCTGAGCACCCCCATCTCCTCCAGCCGTGATTCCAGCGTCGCCCCACGCATTGCACTGCCGTTGTCGGCGTGCAGGACCAGGGGTGGCTGGTGGCACTGGCTGCTGCCAAAGCCGATGGGGCGGTGGTAGCGCTCCTTGAGGCAGGCACGCTGCACCAGCTCAGCCGCGATCTCGGATGACTCCACCTCCGCCACATCCCAGGCCACCACCTTGCGGCTCCAGACATCGACCACCAGGTAGAGGTAGAGCCACACACCCCGCACTGTGGTCGGCAGGTAGGTGATGTCCCAGCTCCACACCTGGTTTGGGCCATCCGCCCTGAGGCGCGGCACCGAGCGCGGCTCCTGCGGCAGCCTGGCCCGCCCCCGGCGGTGGCACTGACCCGCCTGGTGCAGCACCCGATAGAAGCTGCTCTCTGAGCCAATAAACAGCTTCTGATCTGCCAGCGCCGGCACGATCTGCCCTGGCGGCAGCGCGGCGTACTCCGGCTGGTTGCAGGTGAGCAGGATCCGCTGGCGTTCCTCCTCACTCAGGCGGGGAGCGACATGGCGAGGGCTGCCTGGCGCCCCACCGCCGGGTCCTGATCACGCAGGGCGCGATGCAACAGCGG
>JAGYNF010000177.1 GCA_018400215.1 Cyanobium sp. M55B138
CTGGGCGTCCTCGGCGCGGGCCAGATGGCGGCCGAGCAGGAAAATCCAACGACTCAGCGCCTCGTGCTCGGCCTCCACCTCCTCCAGGGCGGAGCGGGCCCGATCCAGCTGGCGGCGCACGGTGGCGGGGGAGTCGGACCCCAGACGGGAGCGGGCCACGGGCAGGGCATCGGCATCGGGTTCGTCGGGGGCGATCAACACCACATACAGATGGCGGGGGCTGGCGTAGAGCTGCTGCCAGGGGGTGTCGAGCTGGGCCAGGGCCTGGCGGAAGGCCTTCGCCTTGGCCTGGGGCACCCGGTAGAACCACAACCGCTGGCCGCCGAGCTGGGGGAGGGGGGGAAGGCCAAAATCGCCCCAGGGCTCCAGTTGCTGCAGGCGGGCATCCAGGGCCAGCAGGCGATCTTCCGCCTCGCGCTTGGCCCGGCGGTTGGCGAGGGCCTCGCCGATCAGCCGGTCGAAGTCGAAGTCGGCATCAACCCGGGTCTGGTGGCGGCGGCGGCGCACGTCGCCCAGGTAGCGCAGGGCCCGGCGGGCATCCTCCACCGGATGACTGCTCACAAATGGCTGCAGATCGGGCTGCGGTTCCCGCAGCGGAATCAGGTGCAGGCAGCCCAACTGCTGCAGGCCATCGATCAGGCCGTGCTTATCGGCGCGCAGGCCGATCACGCTCACCTTGCTGAGGGGCACGATCGTCATCGCGGCTGGATGCGCTGCTTCTTGCGCTTGGCGAGCTTGGAATTCACCACGGCAGCCCGCTCGGCATCCGAGAGGTAGATGGCGATGGCGCGGATGTGGCTGCGGGCGCGGGGGATCAGCACCTTGTCGAACAGGTTGAAGCGCTGGGTCACGACCCGCTCGGCCCGGAGCAGGCGCTCAATCCGCCCATGGGCCACCTGGAGCCGCACCTGGATCTCCAGCGCCTCCCGCAGGCTGGCCACCACGGGGTCAACCCAGAAGGGCAGGCTGAGCAGGCCGTAGTCGGCCACCTCCACCACCACCGCCGCCACGCGGGGCAGGCGGGTGCCGATCAGGTTTTCCTCCACCAGCTGCACATCCACCACCCGGGCCAGCCCCTCGAGCTGGATGTGGCCATGGGCCAGCATCGGGCAGATGCGGGCCACCTCGGCCTGGAGCTCCTGGGCCCGCTGCTCCAGCTCCTGCAGCTGCCGCCGGGCCCGGGCCCGTTCGGCACTGATCTGGCGGCGCTTGAGATCGAGCGAAGGCAGCACCTCGCCGTAGGTCTTGAGCAGATCCCTCTGCTGGCTCAGGGAGGCCTTGGTGAGAACAATGCGGCTCATCGCGGGCTGGGTTTGGGGCTGGGTTTGGGGAAGTACTTGTCGATCAGCTCCTGCTTCATCAACAGCTCCTGGGGTTCGAAGCACGCCGCCAGCGTCTGCCAGGCCAGGTCGAGGGCCGCCTCCAAGGCCATATCCACGTTGATATCCATGAAGCGCTGGCGAAAGAGCTCACCGAAGCGAATCAGTTTCTGGTCGTAATCGGAGAGATCAAAGGCCATCGCCTGCTTCTGCTGGGCGTCGCGGGCACCGGCATAGAGGCGGATGGTGGTGTTCATCACCTGGTTGTGATCATCCCGGGTTTGCTTGCCGATCACGTTTTGCTTGAGACGCGACAGCGAACCGAAGGGATCGATCATGCCATCGTGCAGATAGAACTGACCCTCGGTGATATAGCCGGTGTTATCGGGCACCGGATGGGTGATGTCATCGCCGGGCATGGTGGTGACCGTGAGCAGCGTCACCGAACCACCCTTGGCGTAATCCGCGGCCTTTTCGTAGCGGCGAGCCAGCTGGGAATAGAGATCACCGGGGTAGCCGCGGTTGGCGGGCACCTGGTCCATGGCGATGCTCACCTCCTTGAGGGCATCGGCGAAGGCGGTCATGTCGGTGAGCAGCACCAGCACCCGCTTGCCCTCCTCCACCGCAAAGCGCTCCGCCACCGCCAGGGCCAGGTCGGGGATCAGCATCCGCTCCACGATCGGATCGGACGCCTGGTTCACAAACATCACGGTGCGGTGAAACACACCGGCATCCTCAAAGGTTTGGCGGAAGGCGTAGTAATCATCGAAGATCAGACCCAAGCCACCAAACACCACCACATCGGCATCGGCCTGGATGCCGATCCGCGCCAGGAAGGCATTGAAGGGTTCCCCCGACACCGAGAAGATCGGAATCTTCTGGCTCTCCACCAGCGTGTTGAAAACATCGATCATCGGCACGTTGGTGCGAATCAGCTTCGAGGCCAACACCCGCCGCATTGGATTCACCGACGGGCCGGCGATCGGCACACGGGAATCGTGGGAGAGGTCGGGCCCGCCATCGATGGGTTCCCCGGTGCCGCGAAACACCCGGCCGAGGATGTTGCCGGAATAGGTGACCCGCATCGGATGGCCCAGGAAGCGCACCTGGGAGGCGGTCGACACCCCCTTGGTGCCACTGAACACCTGCAGGGCCACCGCATGCTCCTTGAGCTCAATCACCTGGGCCAGCGACTGGCTCCCCTGGCCGTGCACCACGGCGAGATCATTGAACCGGGGGGCAGCGTCACTGTCGTGGCCGCCGGGGGGCACCTCCACCCGGATGATGTCGCCGCTGATCTCGAGCACCTTGGAGTAGCTGATCAACACGCTCATCGCCGGCCCCCCGCATCGCCTATCTCGAGTGTGGCCCCGCTGGCCGGGGTTGGAGGGGTTTGTGTCTGGACTCGCCAAAACCACCGCCGCCGGGGGTCTCGATCCGCGGCGCTGTCAGGAGAAGGGGCGACTCCGCTACAGCGGCCGCGCCCAAGCGCCGGGGATCGGCCACGCCAAGGCTGCCGCCGCCCTGCTCCAGCACAACCTCCACGCTGTTGGCCGAGCCCATCGCCGGGGCCAGCTGCAGCTGGTGACCACGCTGGCGCAGCAGCTCGAGGGTGTCGGGGCTGATGCCCTGCTCATGGCTGAGCTGGTCGGGCCAGAGCTGGCTGTGCACCCGCGGGCTGGCCACAGCGCCCGCCAGGTTGAGCCCATGCACAAGTCGGCCCAGCAACACCTGCAACACGGTGGTGATGATGCGACTGCCGCCAGGGCTGCCGGTGGCCAGCCAGGGGGAACCATCGGCGCGGAACACCAGGGTGGGGCTCATCGAACTGAGCGGCCGCTTGCCAGGGGCGATGGCGTTGGCCTCCCCCTGCACCAGCCCATAGGCGTTGGCCTGACCAGGGCTGGCGGTGAAATCGTCCATCTCGTTGTTGAGCAGAAAACCAGCGCCCGGCACGCTGACGCCGTTGCCATAGGCAAAGTTGAGGGTGGTGGTGAGAGCCACCAGCCCGCCCTGGCGGTCGGCCACCGAGAGGTGGGTGGTGTTGGGGCCCTCCCGGCTGGGGGCCGTGGGCGGAGCGAGGACGGCAGCCGGGCGGTGACGGTTCAGATCGAGCTGGCGGCGTAGCTCGCTGGCATAGCCCGGGCTGAGCAGGCGTTCGAGGGGGATGGCCACCTGGTCGGGATCACCCAGCCACTGGTTGCGGTCGCGGTAGGCCAGGTTCATCGCCTCCACCAGGGCATGGATGCCGGCCGCGCTGTTCAACCCCCAGCGCTCCAGGGGCAGGGGCTCGAGGATCTGCAGGAGTTGCAGCAGGGTGACGCCGCCGCTGCTCGGCGGGGGCATGCCCAGCACGGTGGCGCCGCGGAACGTCCCGCGCAGGGGCCGCACCAGC
>JAGYNF010000178.1 GCA_018400215.1 Cyanobium sp. M55B138
CGCTGCAGGGCCAGGCTGGCGTGGGCCCGGTGCGTGCCGCCCTGGGCATACAGCACATAGGGCTCCCGCAGCGGCGCATCGGCGGAGAACTCACTGGTGCTGCCGTCGATGAAGGTGCCCCCCGCCATCACCAGCTCGCTGGCGTAGCCGGGCATCGGCGCCGGCACCGGATCCAGGTAGGAGCCGACCGGCGAGGCGGCCTGGAAGGCGCGGCACACCGCCTTGAGCCGCTCCGGTGACCCCAGCCGCACCGCCTGGATGCCATCGCTGCGCTCAGCGCCGGGCCGGGGGTTCACGGCAAAGCCCAGATCACTGAACATCTGGGCGATCAGCTCACTGCAGATCAGCGCCTCGGCCACCATCTGGGGGGCCAGGAACAGGCCCTGGAACAGCAGCCGGTTGAGATCGAAGCTGGTGCCCCCCTCGCTGCCGATGCCCGGGGCGGTGAGGCGGCAGCAGGCCTGCTCCACCAGCTCGGCGCGACCCGCCACGTAGCCGCCGGTGGGGGCGATCGTGCCGCCCAGGTTCTTGATCAGCGAGCCGGCGATTAGGTCGGCCCCCACGGCCGTGGGCTCCTGCTCCTGCACCAGCTCGCCATAGCAGTTGTCCACGAACACCACGCAACCGGGCTGCAGGGCCTTCACCCGCTCCGCCAGCCGGCCAATCGTGGCCACCGCCAGCGAGGGTCGCCAGCTGTAGCCGCAGCTGCGCTGGATCAGCACCATGCGGGTGGGCAGCGCCAGGGCGTCCTCGAGGCCATCCCAGTCGATGCCGCCATCAGGCAGCAGGTCGAGCTCGTCGTAGCGGATGCCGAACTCGGCCAGGGAGCCCTGGCCGTTGCCGCGGATGCCGATCACCTCCTCCAGGGTGTCGTAGGGGCGGCCAGTGAGGGCCAGCAGCCGATCGCCTGGCCGCAGCACGCCGTAGAGGGCAGCGGCGATGGCATGGGTGCCGCTCACGAATTGCAGCCGCACGGCGGCCGCCTCGGCCTGGAGCACCCGGGCAAACACCCGATCCAGCACCTCCCGGCCCACGTCGCCGTGGCCGTAGCCGCTCACGGAGGCGAAGTGCTGCACCCCCACCCGCTCGGCGGCAAAGGCCTCGAGCACCCGCTCCAGCCGGGGCTGCACCCGGGCCGTATGGAGCTCGGCCAGGGGGGCGATGGCGGCCAGGGCGGCGGCCACCCGCGTCGCGGCCCAGGAGCTGGCGGGCATGGGGGCTGGGCCGGCGGAGGAAACGCCCCCATGGTGGACCTCAGGAGCCCTGGGCCAGTTGGGCCCGGATCGCCGCCGCCAGGTCGCCGTCGTGGGAGGCGCCTGAACCGCGCTCCTGCAGGGCCTGGGCCCGGCGGCGCAGCAGCTCCAGGAATTGATTCGGCTCCAGGCTGCCCTCCCCGGCCGCCCCCAGGGCCACCAGGGTGCGGCGCAGGTCGGGCAACTCCGCATCCAGCTCCACGGCGCTGTAATCCCGCTGGCCGGCCATCACCTCGGCAAAGCGCTCCCGCCGCTGGCGCCTGGTGGCCGGATAGGCCGCAAGCACGATCTCGCGGCACAGCCGCCAGGGACGCCCAGCGGTGAACAGCTCGGCCAGGGCGGCACTGAGGGCGGCGGCCTCATCGACGGCAATGCGCAGGTCGGCGGCCGGCGGCGGTGGACGCTGGCCCACAAAGATATCGAGCAGCTCCCCAGGCCCCAGCACAGCCTCCCCCGGCGCCTGCACGGGCAGGGCGGCGTGCTCCAGGGTCGCCAACAGCTCGGGTTGGCCCTCGAGGCGCTGGCGCAGGGCCGCTGAGAGACCGCCGCCGGCGGCCTCGGCCGCCAGCAGCTGGTTGATGCGACCCAGGGCCAGGAACACCTCAGGTCCGGGGGAGGCGAGCTTGCCGTTGCGCAGCATCGAGAGCTGGGAGTTGTGCACGCGGCCCAGGTCGAGGGTCTCGGCCAGGGCGGGCAACACCCGGTGATTCCAGCCATTGCGAACGTGCCAGACCCGGATCAGATGGGCAAAGGCCACCCGCCCGGCAGCGATGTCATCCCGATAACCCACGCTCCCCACCCGCAATCAACAACGCGATCCGAATTCGTATTGCTACCATCTTAGGGAATGCACAGGAGTCGGTCCGCCATGTCGGCCACAACACCAGCGTCGCGCGGCATTGCCAGCCGCGGCACCCACCAGCCAGCCTCGATCAGCGGTGGGGCCAATGGCATCCGCCGGGCCACAGCCCTGCACAGGCCCCGCAGCGGTGAACCCAGGGCCCACATCAAGCAGGGCACCCGTTGGGGCACCATCGGCTTCATGGTGGCGATCCACGTGTTGGCGGTGGTGGCCCTGCTGCCCCGCTTCTGGAGCCTGCCGGCCGTGGCCAGCCTGCTGGTGCTCTATTGGGTCACCGCCTGCCTGGGCGTGACCATCGGCTATCACCGCCTGCTCTGCCACCGCTCCTTCCGGCTGCCCCAGTGGCTGGAGCGCTTCTTCGCCACCTGCGGCGCCCTCAGCTGCCAGCACGGCCCGATCGACTGGGTGGGCCTGCACCGCCACCACCACAAGTTCTCTGATACGGACGTTGATCACCACACCAGCCTGAAGGGCTTCTGGTGGAGCCACATGGGCTGGATGTTCGAGACCATCCCCGCCATGGGCGCAGTGCCCCGGCTCACCGGCGACCTCGCCAAGGACCCCTACTACCGCTGGCTCAATAACAACTTCCTGCTGCTGCAGCTGCCCCTGGCCGGCCTGCTGTTCTGGATCGGCACCGTGACCGGCGCCGGCGGCTGGGCCCTGGTGCTGTGGGGCATCCCCCTGCGCCTGGTGCTCGTGTATCACTGCACCTGGCTGGTGAATTCCGCCACCCACTGCTGGGGTGGCGTGGCCCACGCCAGTGGCGACAACTCCAAGAACAATTGGTGGGTGGCGGCGCTCACCTTCGGCGAGGGCTGGCACAACAACCACCACGCCTTCCCCCACTCGGCGCGCCACGGCTTTGGCCGCCAGATCGACCTCACCTGGCTGCACATCCGGCTGATGCGCAAGCTGGGCCTGGCCACCCAGGTGCGCCTGCCCCGGGCCGCCGCCCCCGGCTCCCGGCGCTGAGCCCCACCGAGCTGAGCCCCACCTAAAGGTCCCCATCGCGGGGAGCTGACCATCCCCTGATCTAGGCTGGTGGATCGGCCCGTGATCCATCCCCCTCCCGAATTCCATGGCCAAGCGCGTTCAAGTCGTTCTCAGCGAAGACGTCCTCAGCCTGGGCAAGGACGGGGATCTGGTGGAGGTGGCCCCCGGCTACGCCCGCAACTTCCTGCTGCCCACCGGCAAGGCCCTGCCCGTCACCCCGTCGGTGATGCGCCAGGTGGCGGCCCGCCGCGCCAAGGAGGCTGAGCGCCAGGCCGCCATCAGGGCCGAAGCCGAGGCCTTCCGCACCGCCCTGGCCACCATCGGCCGCTTCACCGTGAAGAAGCAGACCGGCGGCGACGACGTGCTGTTCGGCACCGTGACCAACGGCGATGTGGCCGAGGCCATTGAGGCCGCCACCAAGAAGGAGGTCGACCGGCGCGACATCACCGTGCCCGACATCCACCGCACCGGTTCCTACAAGGTGCAGGTGAAGCTGCACCCCGAGGTCACCGCCGAAATCAACCTGGAAGTGCTCAGCCACTGAGGGTTGGGCCCCAGATCTGGGGTGGGTCCCTGGCTTGA
>JAGYNF010000179.1 GCA_018400215.1 Cyanobium sp. M55B138
TGAATTTACGAAGCACCTGGGCCAGCAGGGTTTAAGTGGGGATTAACGTTCGGTGGCCCGCTAACTTGGAGTCGCCGCGCTTTTTGACTCCACGTCGTTCATGGGGCGCATCGTCGGCATCGACCTGGGCACGACCAATTCCGTTGTGGCGGTGCTCGAGGGGGGGCGCCCCACGGTGATCGCCAGTGCTGAGGGGGGCCGTACCACCCCCTCGGTGGTGGGCTACAGCCGTGATCAGGAGTTGCTGGTGGGCCAGCTGGCCCGTCGCCAGTTGGTGCTCAACCCCCGCAACACCTTCGCCAACCTCAAACGGTTTGTCGGCCGCCAATGGGAGGAGCTCGACGAGGTGAGCCTCGGGGTGCCGTATGCGATCCGTGCCAACGACCAGGGCAACGTGCGGGTGGTCTGTCCCGCCACCGAGCGGGAGTACGCGCCGGAGGAGCTGGTGGCCAGCGTGCTGCGCAAGCTCTGCGACGATGCCGCCACCTACCTGGGCGAGCCGGTGGAGGCGGCGGTGGTGACCGTGCCGGCCTATTTCAACGACGCCCAACGCCAGGCCACCCGGGATGCCGGGCGCCTGGCTGGCATCAGCGTTGAACGGATTTTGAATGAGCCCACGGCCGCTGCCCTGGCCTACGGCTTTGATCGCAGTGCCGCCAAGCGCGTGCTGGTGTTTGACCTGGGGGGCGGCACCTTTGATGTGTCGGTGCTGCGCATTGCCCAGGGCGTCTTTGACGTCAAGGCCACCAGCGGCGACACCCAGCTCGGGGGGAACGACTGGGACCGTCGGGTCGTGGATTGGCTGGCGGATGCCTTCGAGCAGCAGCACAGCATCGACCTGCGCCGCGATCGCCAGGCCCTGCAGCGGCTCACCGAGGCTGCCGAGAAGGCCAAGATCGAACTCAGCGGCGTGCAGACCACGCCCATCTCCCTGCCCTTCATTGCCACGGGCCCGGACGGCCCGCTGCACATCGAAACCAGCCTGGAGCGTCGCATTTTTGAGGGGCTCTGCCCCGATCTGCTCGATCGCCTGCTGCGGCCCGTGCAGCGTTCCCTGCGGGATGCCGGACTGGCCGCCGACGACATCGATGACGTGGTGTTGGTGGGTGGTGCCTCGCGCATGCCGATGGTGCAGGACATGGTGCGCACCCTGGTACCCAGGGACCCCTGCCAGGCCGTGAATCCCGATGAGGTGGTGGCGATCGGGGCGGCGGTGCAGGCCGGCATCCTCACCGGTGAGCTGCGCGACCTGATGCTCAACGACGTCACCCCCCTCTCCCTCGGCCTGGAGACGATTGGTGGGGTGATGAAGGTGTTGATTCCACGCAACACCCCGATCCCGGTGCGCCGCAGCGATGTGTTCAGCACCTCCGCCGCCAACCAGAGCTCGGTGGAAGTGCATGTGCTCCAGGGGGAGCGCCAGATGGCCAGCGACAACAAGAGCCTCGGCCGGTTTCGGCTGTCCGGCATTCCCCCCGCCCCCCGCGGCGTGCCCCAGGTGCAGGTGTCCTTCGACATCGATGCCAACGGGTTGCTGCAGGTGTCCGCCATGGATCGCACCACCGGTCGCCAGCAGAGCGTGAGCATTCAGGGCGGCTCCAACCTCGGCGAGGAGGAGATTGCCCGGTTGATTGAGGAGGCGGAACAGAAGGCGGTGGAGGATCGCCGCAAGCGGGCCGCGATCGATCGAAGCAACCGTGCGCAGACCCTGGTGGCCCAGGCCGAGCGGCGCCTGCGGGACGCCAGCCTGGAGCTCGGTCCCTACGGGGCCGAGCGGCAGCAGCGGGCCGTGGAGATGGCCCTGCGGGATGTGCAGGACCTGGTGGCCCTCGAGGAGCGCGGCGATAGCGATCCCGGTGAGCTCGATCTGGCCGTCAGCCAGCTGCAGGAGGCCCTGTTTGGTCTGAACCGCCGGCTGCTCAGCGAGAAGCGGGCGGACCAGGGGCCGCTGCAGGGCCTCAAGAACACGTTGGGATCCCTCAAGGACGAGCTGTTCGCCGATGACGACGACTGGGATGACTGGAACCGTCCCGCCAGTGATCCCTGGTCCCGCTCGAGCGGCCGCCGCCCCCAGGGGCCTGAGCGCGATGCCTATGGATGGGATGGGTTTGACCCTGCTCCAGAGCCCGAGCGCTTTCCGCAGCGGGAGCGTTCGGCTGACCTCTCCAGCCGCCCCGAGCCCAGCCGTTCCTCCCGCCGTGCCCCGGCCCGTCAGTTCGACGATGACCCCTGGGGTGAGCTGTAGTCACGGTGTCGGTTCGCGTTCCATCGGCCGTTGATTACTGGGCGGTGCTGGCCCTGCAGCCCGGCGCCGATGCTGCTGAGCTGAAGCGGGCCTTCCGGGCCCAGGCCCGCCGCTGGCACCCCGACCTCAACGGCAACGATCCCGTGGCCGAGGAGCGCTTCAAGCAGGTGAATGAGGCCTATGCGGTGCTCTCGGATCCGCGCCGGCGCCTTGCCTGGGAGGGCGGTGCGGCGGAGACGGATCCCTTCGCGAGTGGGTTCCCCAGTTTTGAGACCTACCTCGAGCATCTGTTCGGCACCCGCCGTCAGCGCCCGGCCGCTGCCTCGGATAGGCCCGATCCTTCAGCTGCTACCGCTACCGCAGCCGACCCTGGTGCTCGCCCCAGGGACCGGGCCGGTTCGGTGGCCACCGCCGAGCCCGCCCCACCCCCGCCGGTGCAGGCCAGCTCGGCAATTGAGAGCCTGGTGGAGCTCAGCCCCGACCAGGCCCTGGAGGGTGCCCGCATCGAGTTAGACCTCCCCGATGGCACCGCCGTTGAGGTGTGGACTCCGCCCCTGGCCGGCGATGGCTGGCGGCTGCGGCTGGCCGGCGTGGCCCCCGGTGGTGCCGACCATTTCCTGCAGCTCAGGGTGGTGACGCCGGAGGGCCTGCGGGTGGATGGCCTGCGGGTGGTGTTCAACCTGGAGATCTCCCCCGCCGATGCGCTGCTGGGCTGTCGGGTGGTGGTGCCCACCCTGCAGGGAGCCGTCAAGCTCACGGTGCCCCCCTGCTCCTCCAGCGGTCGGCTGCTGCGCCTGCGGGGTCGGGGTCTCAGCTGGGGGGACCAGCGCGGCGACCAGCTGGTGGAGGTGCGGATCGTGGTGCCGGAAAAGCCCACGGATGCGGAGTTGGCCCTCTATCGGCGGATCCAGGAACTGGCTCTCGAGCAGGAGTGAGCGCCGCAGGGCGGTGAGACACTGGTGGGCCAGTTCGCCCCCTTGCCGTCCTGTCATGCCGGTGCATGTGCTGCTCTTCGATGCCGGTTCCGACCAGGAGGGCATCCATTCCCTCGAGATCAACGGCCGCACGGTGGTGCTGCTGTTTGAAAACAGCGAAGACGCTGAGCGCTACGCCGGCCTGCTGGAGGCCCAGGATTTTCCCGTGCCCACGGTGGAGCCCCTGGATCGGGTGGAGATGGAGCTCTTCTGCAGCCAGGCGGGCTATGAGGCGCGTTTCGTGCCGGCTGGTTTCACCCCCCAGAGCCAGGAGGAGCGCCTGCTGATCGCGCCACCGGAGCGCAACATGGATGTGAGCCTCTGGCAGGAGAGCGACGATCCCGCTGCAGCGCCGCAGCCAGGGAGCGATTCTGAAACCAATCCCGATCCCGAACTGGAGGCCTTCCGCCGCCAGTT
>JAGYNF010000018.1 GCA_018400215.1 Cyanobium sp. M55B138
CGAAGAGATCTTTCTGTTTACGCCAGCCGGAGCTAATATGTCGTTGGATGAGATCAACAACTCTCATACAATCTGATTAGTTGGGCCTGGTACCCAATCAGCGGCACAAATTAAAGAGAAGCGACCTGGTCATCGCAATGGCTCGGGGGAGACTTGAACTCCCGACCTTGGGGTTATGAATCCCACGCTCTAACCAGCTGAGCTACCGAGCCGCGGTGAATGGAGTGTATCAGCCGCGGGGTGGCAGCACATTCAGCGGGTTCATGGCACTCCCCCCCGGAGGATGGATCTCGAAGTGGAGGTGGGGTCCGGTGCTCCGACCCGTGCTGCCCATCAGGGCAATCACGGTGCCCTGACGAACCTCCTTGCCGTTGGTCACCATCAGTCGGCTGTTGTGGGCATAGAGGGAGCGGCTGCCATCGGGATGCTGCAGGGTCACCAGATAGCCGTAGCCGCCGTCATGCCAACCGGAGAAGACCACCCGACCGCTGCGGGCCGCCATGATCGGCGTTCCGACGTTGTTGGCGAGGTCGATGCCCCGGTGCATCCGGCCCCAACGCCAGCCGTAGCCGGAGGTGAACACGCCTGTGGTGGGCCAGATCCAGGTGGTGGCATGCCGGTTGTCAAATCCGCCGGATCCGGCATCGACCTCGGGACGATCCGGCCAGCTCAACCCCCCACTGGCACTGGGCCGCAGGCCCAGGACGGCCCGCTGGCGGGGCGGAGCCGCCTGCACCAGCTGGATTTCGGTGCCGGCCACCAGCCGGGCAGTATCGAGCCCCGGGTTGAAGCGCAGAATCTCCTGCATGGTGACCCCATACCGCTGGGCGATTTGCATCACGGTGTCGCCGAGACGCACCACCCCCTTGGTCTGCACCGGAGGGGGGGCCTGCAGCGGCGGTGGGGTGCGGCGCAGGTCACTGTTGTCGAGGGAGGCAACCTGGCGCACCCGGGGGGCCTGGGTGCTGGGAAGAACGAGCCAGTCGCCCTGGCGGAAGCGATGGCTGTTGTCCACGTCATTGAGGCTGGCCAGGGTGCCGTCTTGCACCTGGAGTTGCCGGGACAGGTCGGTGAGGGCGACGGGTTGCTGCACCCGCACCCAGAGGCGGTCAGGGCTGGCGGAGGGAAGCGCGGCCAGGAGGGACTGCTCCACGATGGTTTGCTCCTGGGGGTCACCTGCCAGGGAAAACCCAACGGCAGGCACCGCTGCCGCAAGGGGCAGGGACAGGAACAGGGCCACCCGCAGGGAGGATTTTGGCTTGAGCCGCGGCTTCAAATCCGTCATGCAGTGTCAACAAACAACAGAACCCTTTAGAGAAGCCAAAATCTCTGGGTCGCGCAGACAGTAGCGGACAGGCCCTGGCGGAGCAAGTTGCCCTGGGCACTACCGATGGTGTCTCAGTTGTTGCCTGGGCCTGGCGGCTCCAGTTGCCTGAGGGCCTCAAACAGCACCACCGCGACGGCGGAGGCCAGATTGAGGCTGCGCACCCCACCCCCCGGATGCTGGCGGGAGCGGGCCATGGGAATCGTCAGGCAGATGTCAGCGTCCGCCAACACCGCAGGCGGCAGGCCATCGGTCTCGCGGCCAAACAGAAGCCAGTCGTCATCGGCAAAGGCATGGTGGGTGTAGGCATCGCGGCCCAGGGCGCTGAGGGCCACCAGCCGCCCCCCCCTCGCCCGCCGCTCCCGCTGAAGGGCCCCCCAGTCGGCGTGCTGATGCAGGGGCACAAAGGGCCAGTAATCGAGGCCGGCTCGACGCACCTGTCGGTCGCTGATCTCAAAGCCCAGCGGTGCCACCAGGTGCAGCTCCTGGGCCGTGGCGGCACAGGTGCGCGCCACGTTGCCGGTGTTCGGAGGGATCTGGGGCTGGTACAGCACGACGCGGGGCATGTCAGTCGCGGGGAACCGCCTGGCTGGCCGGCAACAGGTCGATGGCCCGACCGGCCACCACCAGCCAGAGATGCGTACAGCCATGGCTCAGCTGTTCCTCGAGCCGCCCGAGCCGGTCACGAAACAACCCCCCCAATCGGGTAGGCGGCACCACGCCCCAGCCGGTCTGCTCACTCACCAACAGCACCCGGGCTGGACACTGCTGCAGGGAGGCCAGCAGCACCTGGCAGTGCTGTTGCCAGGCGCCTGTCTCCAGCGCCAGGGCACCACTGACCCAGGTGCCGAGGGAATCGACCAGGGCCACATCGCTGCCCCCCAGGTTGTCGAGGGCCCCAGCCAGGCCATGGCCCACCTCCAGGCAACGCCAGGTTGGCGGCCGCCGCAGGCGATGCTGCCGGAGCCGCTCCTGCCAGGCGGGGTCATCGGGCAGCTGGGGCCCGGTGGCGAAGTAGTGCACCTGCAAACCGCAGAGGGCGGCGCGGTGCTCGGCCCAGCGGCTCTTGCCGGAGCGGGCAGGGCCGGTGATCAACTCCAGGGTCACCGCGGCTCAGCCCCCGCCATTCATGTTGCGCAGGGTGGCCACGGAGGAGGGCGAGACCCGGTTGAGATAGCGGAAGATCCAGTATTTAAATATCGTTGCCAGCACCACAGGGAATGTGGCGATGAACAACATCACGAAGTTTTCTCGGGATGGCAGGCCCAGATGGTTGGCAACACCGTCCAGCAGCACGGTCCAGCCCTCGGGGCTGTGAAACCCAACAAAGATATCGGTAAACAAAATAATCCCGAAGGCCTTGGCGCTGTCACTCAAGCCATAGACCAATTCATCGATAAACCCCCGCAGCACCTGGATGTCGCGCTTGCCCAGCAGGCACACCAGCACAAAGCCAGCCAGGCCGGCAAGATCGGCCAGCACATTCTTGATGGCCTCGGTGCTCTCGCCGTCGGCCTCCTGCTTGAGCTGCCGCGCACGTTCCGCCAGCTGGATCTGGAGTTCCTCCTGGCTGGGCAGTGGTTTGCCCTCCAGCAGGGCCGCAAATTCAACCTCCGCCTTGTAGACGCGGAGCTTTTCAATAGCCTTTTCTTCGAGGTGGGGCTTGGGATAACTGATGAACACACTCACCGGGGCGTAGTGGTCCACCAGGGGCGCCATCACGTAGTTGCGACTCACCTGTTGCACCAGCACCGGCACCAGGATCATCAACAGCAGGATGCGCAGCGAAACCAGCGTGGAATCGCGGCGGCGCCGAAACCCGGCAACCATGTTGGCCTCGGCCTCCGGATCCAGCTGCCGCCGCACCTGGTCGACCACGCCGATCAGGGAGCGGGGCAGCACCTCGGGGCTGCGGCTGATGGTGGGCAGGGGTTGGCGTGACGAGCGGTCGTAGCGGGCCACAACCGACTCCACCAACTGAAGCTGGCGCACTTCCTGGCCCGCCAGCTCGCCGCGGTGGCCCTCCACGGACGCCAGACACTGGCGACAGAGATCCAGGGCTGCCTGAAAGCGGCGCAACAACTGGGCCTGGGTGGAGCGCGGCAGGGAAAGGTTCACCTCCGGCCGGACCGGCCGATCGTTGTAGTGCTCAAGCTCAATGCTCTGGATCAGCAGGGCCGCTTCATAGCCCCGTTCCAGATCGTGGCTGATTTGCAGGCCCTGGGCCTTGCCAAACGCGCCCATCCAGTCGGTGAGGCCCATGGGTGATCAGCGTGAGAAGACCCACCAGGTGGCCATCGGCACAACTGTGCCCACCACCAGCAACACCACCACCCAGGTGAAGGCGTTGCTGCCCTCGGTCTCCTCACGGCTGGGCACATTGCTCGGGGCCGTCACCAGCTGAGCCACCTCGGGGACCCCGGGGTCGGCGCCGCCCTGCAGCACGGTGAGCACGCGGCCGATTCCATCCAGGCTGGCCTGCCGGAAGCGGGCCCCCTCACGGATGGGCACCGCCATGGTGGTGCGGCCCGTGCTGCGCAGCAGCTCGGAATTGAGCTGTCCCGTCAGGTTTGGTGAGGCCACCACGGCGGCACTGTTGGTCTGGGAATCAATCAGAAAGATCACCAGTCCGTTGCCCCCACTGGAGTCCTCCCAGCGTTGCAACAGCTGCTCGCCCAGGGCCGGCAGGGTCAGGCCGTAGTCCAGTTGGTTGAGGGTGATCAGGTGGGCGTCGACGCGCTCGGCACTGAAGCTCTCCAACTGGCGCGAGACATCGGCCGAGGCGGCCCGGCTCAGCACCCCCGCCTGGTCGATCACCCGCTCGGGGGGAGGGGCATCGCCAAAGCTGGTGGCCGAAACGGCCAGGGCCGGTGCCACGGGGAGCAGCAGCAGCAACGCCAGCAGCAGGGCCTGCAGCTGGCTGCGAATCGAGCCAGCCCCGCAGGGGGGCGAAAGAGAAGGCATGGGGGAACTGCGGAGCTGCTCCAAGGAGGCAAGTGCACACCACGGCCTAGTTTGCCGCCTACCGCCGCCGTTGTCTCCCCGCCATGGCCCTTCCGTTGCCCGCCAAGGTGAGTCTTGGCATCGGGAGTGCCGGTTTGCTGCTGGTGGTGATCAACCAGCTGAGTGCGCCCCTGATCGAGCCGGCGTTGATTCGTGCCGGTGTGCTGGCAGCTCTGCTGGCGGTGGGATTGATGCTGGTGGCCATCCTCTGGACCCGGGCCGTGCCTGAGGCGTCCGCCAGGGTGGCCCTGCAGGGTGACGAGGGGTTGCTGCTGGCCGATCACCTGCCTGAGCCCCTTGCCCGCGAGTTGGGCTGGGGCAGCCAGATGCTGCTCACCGCCAGTCCGGCCGCGGTGGTGCTTGTGCTCTGGCGGGAGCGGGTGCTGTTGCGGCGCGGTCTGCTGGCGGACACACCCTTCAGCCCAGGGCCGATCTGTGCCAGGGCCCTGGAACGGGGTCAGGCCATTTCACTGGTGAATCTTGCTCTCTATCCCGGCCGGGCCGAATTCGATGCACTGCTGCCAGAGCTGCCCGCCGTGCTGGTGCAGCCCCTGGCCAACCAGGGCCTGTTGCTGGTGGGGGGCTGGTCACCCCGCTGTTTCAGCCGCAGCGATCTGATCTGGGTCGAGGGCTGGGGCCAGCGCCTCACAGCTGAAATGCTGGAACACGACCCGAGCGAGACGGCGTAGCGGAGCCAGCGGGTGTGCGTTGGGACTCGCCGCCAGGAGCAGGCAGGCGCAACTGGGTCTGGACCCGACCACCGGGGGTGCTGAATTCGACAAATCCGTCGTCACCGATCCGGCCCAGCAGTTGCTCCGCCCGCGATTCGAAACCGTCGGCATCGCGTTGCAGCACCACCTGACCCGTGGCCCTAGCGGTGCCGTCCCGCCAGTTCCAGAAGCACTGCCTGGCCGTGAGCTGTTCCTCGGGCTGCTGCAGCCTGCAGCCCTTCTGCACGGCCACGGTGCTGGCGGCTGCATCGAGCACAAAGCCACCACCGCTGATCTGGGTTTGGCCAAAGCTGCCCTGGAAGGGCAGGCCACTGCTGGCGGTGCGGGCCTGGAGATGGAGGCGGGTGAGCTGGGCGTTCAACACCGCCTTGCGACTGGGATCCTCCAGACGCACGGGGGCCTGCAGATCGAGGGTCTGGGCCAGGGTGTTGCCGCGCAGGGAGGGGGCTGTGAGGCGTTGTTGGCCGCCGCTCCTGAGCTGGCGTTGGCCCCGCACCGGACCCTGGGCCGTGAGATCACCATTGCCCGCCAGCCAATCGATCACCCCGAGTTCCAACCGCACCGGCTCAGCCCCGAGCTGCCGCAGCACCGGCGCCCGTCGCAATTCCAGGCGCTCCGCCCCGATCAGAAAGCGTGCCAGCCCCGCGGTGAGTTCGAGGTCACCCTGCACCAGTTTCGGGGCCCGGTCGATCTCCATCCGTTCCTGGGCTGGATACCAGCGCAGTCGCTGCGCCGTGAGCACGGCAGGCCGCTCGGGATCGAGACGCTCCAGGCGGGTCGGACCCTCCAGCTGGATCACCTCACCGTCGTTCACCACCACGGCGTTGCTGGCCGTGAGCTTGTAGAGGGGTTGGCCATCGCGGTAGAGCACACCGGTGAGATCGCGGGCCTGGGCCAGGCGCCGGCTGAGGTCGTAGCGGGTTTCCGGACTGCTGATCTCCCAGAGGGGACGGCCCTCGGCGTCCCGCTGGCGCAGGTTCAGCTCGCGAAAGACAAACGGTGGTGCCGAGTCCTCTGCCGTGGGTTGGCCCTGGCAGGCGCCCACCAGCAGCCCCAGCCAACCCAGGCTCAGGATCAGGGGAAGGGGTGAGGGGCGACGCCAGCTCACAGGGGGCCGTCAAGCTCGAGACGTTGCATCACCGGTTCGGGCAGCGGCAGGGGCAGGCCGGGCTGCAGCCCCCCCCAGGCCTGGGCTGCCTGCCAATCCACCGGGTTGGTGGCACCAGGGCCTGAGGCAAAGGGCACCTGGCCGAGCTGCACCAGCATGCGGGCCGAGAGCTCCGGCAGCAGCGGCGCCAGCAGCACCGCCACCAGCCGGCTGGCCTCCAGCACCGCGTAGAGATCGGCGCCAACCGCGCCCTCCGCACCGGGCTGCTTCATGGCCTTCCAGGGCGCCCGCTCGTTGAGGTAGCCATTGGCGGTGCCCGCGAGCTGCAGGATCGCTTCGGCCGCCGTTCGAAAATCGAGCAGGGGCAGGGCGGCATTGACCGCGCCAACCGCGGTCTGCGCGGCCAGGGCGAGGGGGTGGCTGGCCCCGCTGGAGCCTGGGTCGGGTGGCACCGCCTCGGCAAACCACTTGCGCGCCATCGAACTGGTGCGGTTGAGCAGGTTGCCGATCGTGTTGGCCAGGTCGTTGTTCACCAGATCGCTGAAGCGCTGCTGTTGGAAGTCGCCGTCGTCGCCGAAGGGGATATCCCGCAGCAGGTACCAACGCACCGCATCGCGACCGCAGCGCTCGAGCAACAGCTCAGGATCCAGCACATTGCCCAGCGATTTGCCCATCTTCTGGCCCTCGCGTGTGAGGAAGCCGTGGCCAAAGACCCGTTCGGGGATGGGCAGCCCGGCCGAGAGCAGCATCGCCGGCCAGTACACAGCATGGAAGCGGAGGATGTCCTTGCCGATCACGTGCAGCTGGGCGGGCCAGCCCTGCTGCAACACCCGCTCCAACTCCACCGGTTCACCCGGCTCCAGCAGGGCGGTGAGGTAGCCCAGCAGCGCGTCGAACCACACATAAAAGGTGTGGCCCCCATGGCCGGGCACGGGGATCCCCCAGGGCAGGTCGACCCGGGAGATGGAAAAGTCCCGCAGGCCCTGGGCCACGAAATTTTCCACCTCCCGCCGGCGGGAGGCCGGGGCGATGAAGCCCGGCTGGCGGATCAGGGTCTCGATCTGCTCCTGATAGCGCGACAGGCGGAAAAAGAGGTTGAGCTCATCGCGCCATTCCAGCGGTTTGCGGTGAATGGCGCACTCGGGGTCCTGGGCCCCATGGGGATCGTCCTTGAATTCCTCACAGGCCACGCAATACCAGCCCTGCTGGCGGCCCTCCCGCACATCACCATTGGCCTCCACCCGCGCAAAAAACTGTTCCACCAGCTGGCGGTGGCGGGGGTCGGTGGTGCGGATGAAGCGGTCGTTGCTGATCTGCCAGCGCTGCCAGAGCTGTCGATAGCCCTCGCTCACCCCATCGCAGTGAGCCTGGGGCGTGAGGCCCGCGGCCTCAGCGGTGCGTTGAATCTTCTGGCCATGCTCATCGCAGCCGGTGATGAAGATGACTTCTTCTCCCCGCAGACGCTGGAATCGGGCGATCGCATCACAGGCCAGGGTGGTGTAGGTGCTGCCGAGATGGGCCCGATCGTTGACGTAGTAAAGCGGTGTGGTGAGGGAGTAGGACATGCGGCGAAACGTGGCCTGGTGGGGTGCTCTCCCGGCCCTGGAACGGCCCTGAGCCGCGCCCCAGAACCGCACCGCTGGTCCCAGCCGGTTCCGAGCCAATCCGGCGCCGGAGTTGGATCCTACCCATCGCCGTCAGACCCTCCCAGCCATGCACGAGCACCAGGTTCCGGTTGTGGTGTGGGGTGGCGGCAGTGGCGGTGTCGCCGCGGCACTCCAGGCCGCCCGCTCCGGTGTGGCCACCCTGCTGCTCACCCCGGGCGGCTGGCTGGGGGGCATGGTGAGCGCAGCCGGGGTGTGCTGTCCCGACGGCAACGAACTCACCCCCTGGCAAACGGGCCTGTGGGGCGCGTTCCTGCGCGAACTGGCGCACCGCGAGCCCACGGGCCTCGATCACAACTGGGTGAGCTGCTTTGGCTACCAACCCGCCACCGCCGAGGCGATCCTGCGCCAATGGGTGGCGGAGACGCCCCTGCTGGACTGGTGGCCCTGTTGCCAACTGCGGGCCGTACGGCGGCAGGGGGATCGGCTGACGGCCCTGGAGCTGGAGCGCCGTGGGCCCGGCGCTGAGGCCAGCGCCTGGCGGGTGCAGCTGGCCCTGGCCATCGATGGCAGCGATCGCGGCGAGCTGATCGGCCGCAGTGGCGCCGCCTTCCGTCTCGGTTGGGAGAGTGCGGAGCAGTGGGGAGAGCCCAGCGCCCCCAGCGCCGAGCGCCTGGCCCAGGATCCCTTCTTCCAGCGCCAACCGCTGCAGTCGCCAACCTGGGTGGCCATCGCCCAACTGCTACCGGGGAGGGCCTGCCCGGATCCGGGCCCGGAGCTGGCCGCCCCGTTCCAGCAGGCCACGGCAGCCTTCGGCCTGGAGCGCACGATCAGCTACGGCCGCCTGCCGGGCGATCGGGTGATGCTCAATTGGCCCCTGCACGGCAACGATTGGCACCAGGGCCTGGATCGGGCCTTTGGCGACGACCCCCAGGCCGAGACCGAGCTGTATGCCGCCATGCGTCAGCACAGCCTGGCCTTTGGCCGGGCCCTGGCCCAGGCCAGTGGCGGCTGGCTCAGCCTCGCCGGCGGCTTTCCGGCCAGCGACGCCCAGGCCCTGTCGCAGCTGGATGGTGCTTCCCCCCTGGCCCTGATGCCCTACTGGCGCGAAGGGCGCCGGCTGGTGGGGCTCACCACGATGGTGGAGCAGCACCTGCTGCCGGGCGGCTCCGGAGCCGCGGTGGCCGCCCTGCCCCTGCGCCAGGCCGCCGTGGATGCGGTGGTGGTGGGCAACTATGCCAACGACCACCACTACCCCGGCCCTGACTGGCCCCTGGCCCCCAAAAGCTGTCGCTGGGGCGGGCGCTGGAGCGGAACGCCCTTCTGCATTCCCTTCGGGGCCCTGATCAGTGCCGACACCAGCAACCTGCTGGCGGCCGACAAGGGATTCAGCGTGAGCCACATGGCCAACGGTGCCACCCGCCTGCAACCGCAGATCCTCAACCTGGGCCAGGCCGCTGGCCTGGCGGCGGCGCTGTGTGTGCGGGGGGAGGTGGCGCCGGCGGCACTGCCGGTCGGCCAGCTGCAGCGGGCCCTGGTCGACGACCCCTGGGCGCCGGCGGGACCTTTGCCCCTGTGGGACACCCCCTGGCACCACCCCAGCTGGCGGCAGCGGCAGCGGGCCGCCCTGGCCGACCCATCCCTGCTGGATGGTGGTGGTCAACTGTCCAGCCGGGTCAAGACCTCCGCTGGCTTGGGCCCTGATCTCTGCGCCCAGTCGGCCCCCGTGGAGCGCGGAGAGCAGCTGTGGCATGGCTGGCTGAAGCGGGAGGGGGATGGGGGGTACCGGCTGGTACCAGCGGCCACGGGCCCCGAGCCCGCCGGGGAGGGGTGGCCCTTGATCACGCTGGAACCGGCCCTGCATCACTGGCTCGCTGCGGCGGCTGAGGGCCCCGTGAGCCTGGTGGGCCAGGCCAACCCCTGGGGCCCCTGGCTACGGGTCTCCCGACGCGTGGCCTGAGCGGGCTCAGGCCGTGGCGATCAGGCGCAACAGGTCGCGGAGGGGATCCACCTGGTGCACCCGCACCAGCACTTGATCTGCAGGTTCACTGCCGGCGGGGCATTCAGCGGCCAGATCCATGGCCAGATCCTCCAGATGCACCAAACCCAGCCGGTCCTGGGGGCGCAACCAGCGCAGAAACTGGGCCCGCCAGGCCTCGCCGCGGTGCTCACCAAACCACACCTGCTGCCAGTGCCGCTGGTCTTCCCGGCTGATCTGCACGGCCTGGCGGAGGGGGATCTCCAACTGCTGCAGCAGATCCTGGAGCTGGTCGGCCGTGAGGGGGGCCGTGCCGCCCTGCAGGGCCAGGAGTTGCCGCTGCACCACGAGATCCCCATAGCGACGGATCGGCGAGGTGGCCTGCACGTAGGCCGGCAGTCCCAGGCTGAAGTGGGGGGCGGGTTGGCTGCCGGAGTGGCCCCTGCTGAGGCAACGCTTGATCGCGGCATGGCGAACCGGCCCCGGTGGCAGCTGCTCCAGTTCCGCCGCTGGCGGCAACTCCGCCGGCAGCTGGCTGCGGTAGGGCAGCGCCAGGTGGTGGCTGCGGCCCAATTCGGCCACCACGGCGCCAGCCAGGATCATCGCCTCGGCCACCATCAGGCGTGAGGGGCTCGGCTCGGTGATCTCGAGTTCGGCGTGGTCTGCCCCTTCCCGGATGCGCCCCTCGGGCTGGTCGAGCAGCAGCGCCCCCCGGGCCACCCGCCACTGGCGCCGGCGCAGCAGCAGCCGGTGCATCGCCGCCAGCGCGGCCTCCTGGGGGGGGGCCAGCTCGATCAGCTCATCGGCATCGGCATAGGAGAGCCGGTAGGTGGGCCGCACCCAGCTGCGCTCCACGCCACTGGCCACCACGGCGCCGCCCTCGTCCAACTCCACCCACACACTCCAGCTGGCACAGCGCTGGCCGGCCCGCAGGCTGAAGGGGCCGGTGCTGAGCTGTTGCGGAAACATCGGCAGGCTGCCCCGGGCCAGGTAGAGGCTGGTGGCCCGCCGCCGGGCCTCCAGGTCCAGGGGGGAGCCGGCAGGCACCAGTCGGTCCGGGTCAGCCACGTGGATCCAGAGCCGCTCGGCCCCCTCGGGCCGGGTCTCCAGGGCCAGGCCGTCATCGATGTCGGCCGTGTCGTCATCGTCGATCGTGACGCAGGCCAGGCCGCAGAGGTCACGCCGCGCACCATCCCCCGGCTGGGGCTGTTCATGGACGGCCAGCAGGCGATCCGCCTCCCGCTCCAGCTCAGGGGTAAACCCCAGATCCCAGCAGGTTTGGCTCAGGGAGGGCAGGTGGTGGAGTTGCCACTGGCCCAGGTCCACCAGCAGGTGGCGGATCGCACCGGGCTCAGCAGCGCAGTGGGCGGCCTGGAGGGCTCGGCGCAGGGGTACCGAGGGGGCGCTGCTGGTGTCTTCGGCCGCCCAGCGGCGTAGCAACTCCAGCTCCTGCCGGGCCTCTGCCCCGAGTTGGTCAACGTCGAGGGTCTGGCGGCACTTCAGGGCCCCATGCCAGAGCTGGCGCTGCAGCTCCTGCCGGTGTTGACGACGCCGATCCCGACGCAACTGCTGGAGTTCATCGAGGGGCCTGGCGCTGATCAGCTGCTGGCGCAGCCGGAACCACAGCTGGGGGCCGTGCAGCCAGAGCCAGGCGGCAGCGCGTTGCACGGGCTGGCTGCCACCGCAGACAAGCTCACACCAATCGGCCAAATTCAGACCGTCGCCGCCACCATCCCTGAGCAACAACCAGGCGGCGGAGCGATCCCGGGGGCTGGGGCTGGCGACCTCCAGGTCGTCGGTGCCGAAGTTCCAGGGGGCCACCCCAAGCCGCGCTGGCGCAGACGCACCGCTTGGCAGGGGGCATACCAGTTGAAGGTCGCGCGGGGGAAGGGCCTGGAGCTTGGCCGCCGCCCCCACGGCGAGCTGGAGCTTGGATCCCTGCAGACCCAACACCACCGCCAACGTGGGGACGCTTTCCTCCCCCCTGTCGATCAACAGACCGACCAGGTCGCCTGGGTGGAACGTGACCTGGGCCAGGGTGGGATCAGCCCTCGGGATTCACGAAGGGCAACAGCGCCACAATCCGCGCCCGCTTCACAGCATTGGTGAGGTCCCGCTGCTGCTTGGCGGTGAGACCGGTGAGGCGCCGGGGCAGGATTTTGCCCCGTTCGGTGATGAATTTTTTAAGCAGGTCGACGTCCTTGTAGTCGATCGGGTCACCGGGCTTGATCGGTGACAGACGCTTTTTGAAAAACGAGGCAGCCATGGGGAAGGGGTGGAGAACGAAGGGAGTTGTGCCGTGCAGAGCCGGGGCAGCCGCCAGGGCCGCTCAGACCATCGGGTTCACTTGATTTCCTTGTGAACGGTCGACTTGTTGCAGTGGGGGCAGAACTTCTTCAGCTCCATCCGTTCGGTGGTGTTGCGGCGGTTCTTCTCGGTGGTGTAGCGGGACACACCGGGAGACCGCTTGGCGGGGTTGGACCGGCATTCGGTGCACTCGAGAGTGATCACGATCCGGACGCCCTTGTTTTTAGCCATGAAGGACGTTGCGCCGCTTGAGCGATGCGAATTGACAAGCCAACATCTTAGCTGGCAGGGGTTCACCCATCTGGAGGGCCCCACTCTGGTGGTGTCTTTGGGGTGCGAGCCCTTGCTGCCTAGGATTTCACGTTGTCGGTTAGGCCAGATCCATGCGCGTTTCTCACCAGTGGCTGCGCGAACTGGTGGTCGGCATGGATGGCAGCAGCCCGCTGGAGCTGCCGGTCGAGGCGCTGGCTGAACGCCTGTCCATCGCCGGCTTTGAGGTCGATGCCATCGACGACCTGGCCGCCCAGGCCGCCGGGGTGGTGGTTGGTCTGGTGCTGGATCGCCAGCCCCATCCCGATGCCACCAAGTTGAGTGTCTGCCAGGTGGACGTGGGCCAACCAGACCCCCTGCAGATTGTGTGTGGTGCAGCCAATGTGCGCGCCGGCCTTCACGTGCCCGTTGCCCTGGTGGGCGCCACCCTGCCGGCGGTGAATCTCACCATCAAGGCCGCCGAGCTGCGGGGCGTCGCCAGCAGCGGCATGATCTGCTCCCTCAGGGAACTGGGGCTGCCGGATTCGGCCGATGGCATTGCCGAGCTCGATGCGCTGCTGGAGGTGGTGCCTCCCGTGGGTAGCCCCGTGGGGCCCTGGTTGGGCCTGGATGACCAGGTGTTGGAGTTGGCGATCACCGCCAACCGACCCGATGGCCTCTCGATGCAGGGCATTGCCCGGGAGGTGGCGGCCCTCAGCGGTGGGCGCACCCGCTTCAGCGAAGTGCCACCCGCCTGCCCGAGCGCCGGCCTGGGCGTGGATCCGGCCAGCCGGGCCGCGATTGAAGAGGGGGGGCTCTTCACGGTCACGGCCCTCGATGGCATCACCATGGCCGCCTCGCCGCCCTGGTTGCAACGCCGGTTGGAGAAAGCGGGGATCCGCCCCATCAACGTGGTGGTGGACATCACCAACCTGGTGATGCTGGAAACGGGCCAGCCCCTGCATGCCTTCGACAGCGACCGGCTGGCCCAACGCAGCGGCGGCCAACCCACCGCGGCGGCCCTCGGCCTGCGGCCGGGCCGCGATGGCGAACAGTTGACAACCCTCGATGGGGTGGAGCGACACCTCAGTGGCGCTGCCCTTGCCGTGACCTACGCCGACCATCCCATTGCCCTGGCCGGGGTGATGGGGGGGAGCGCGGAGGCGGTGCATGCCGACACCACAGCGATCTGGCTGGAGGCGGCCGTGTTTGCTCCGCAGCTCGTGCGCCAGTCGGCCCGCAGCCTCGGGCTGCGCACCGAGGCGAGCAGTCGCTTTGAGAAGGGTCTGCCGCCGGAAGCCACCCTGGCGGCGGCCGACCGGGCCTGTGCCCTGCTGGTGGAGCTGGCTGGGGCCCGGGTGCTGGGGCGATGGAGCCACGGGCGGTCCAGCCAACCGCCAGCCCCGCTGCACCTGCGCCGCGATGCCCTCCACAACCTGCTCGGCCCGGTGTTGGTGGACGGTGAACCCCAGGACCTCGATGACCGCCGCATCCGCCAGACCCTGGAGGCCCTCGGTTGCGTTGTGGACGACCAGGGCGAGGGCTGGCACGTGTGGGTGCCCCCCTCCCGGGCCATCGACCTGCGCCGGGAGGTGGACCTGATCGAAGAGGTGGCCCGCCTGGTGGGTTTCGACCACTTCGCCTGCCACCTCCCCGACCCCATCGAGCCCGGTGGCCTGGAGCCCCGTCAACGGGCGGAGCGCCGCCTGCGGCACCACCTCAGCGCCGCGGGCCTACAGGAGACCTGCAGCTTTTCCCTGGTGACTGCAGCAGAGGGCCGGCTGCCCCTGGCCAATCCCCTCTTGGCTGACTACGGCCACCTGCGCGACAACCTGCATGGCGAGCTGCTGGCGGCGGCCTCACCCTGGCCAAGTGCTGATCGCCGAG
>JAGYNF010000180.1 GCA_018400215.1 Cyanobium sp. M55B138
GCGGAATAACTATGAGTTAGGCCCATTGTAGGCGGCGGCACGCCGCCGGCACCAGCCCCATGCCGTGGAGCCGGCCAGATGCAGCCCGTAGACTGGCCCCACTGCGGCGGAACCATGGACAACACCATGGGCCAGATCCATGGGCAACATCAATCCGTCCATGGGGGGAGGTTCCAGGGGGGAGGAGTCCAAAGCTGATAGCTCCAGGGTGGAACCATTCAGCGACCTGCTGGGCGCTCCGGGCGATCTGGCCCCGCTTGGCGATCTGGCCCTTGTCCTCCATGCCCACCTCCCCTATGTGCGCTCCAGTGAGCCGGGGTCGCTCGAGGAGGACTGGTATTTCCAGGCCCTGCAGGAGTGCTATCTGCCCCTGCTGGCGGTGCTCGAGGCGGCCGCCCGCGACCGGCGCCAACACGCCCGCCTCACCCTCGGCCTCTCCCCCACCCTGCTGAGCCTGCTGGCCGACCGCCAGCTCAACGCCCGCTTCCTGCCCTGGCTGGTGCAGCGCCAAGAGCTGCTGGCGCAGGCCCCGGCCAGCCAGAGCGCCGCCGCCGATCACCTGGGCCAACAGCTGCGCCAGGTGGAGGAGCAGTGGCTCAGCTACGAGGGCCAGCTGGTGCCCCGCTTCCGCCAGCTGCAGCAGCAGGGGGTGGTGGAGCTGATCACCTGCGGCGCCACCCACGGCTATCTGCCGCTGCTGCGCGACGTGCCGGAATCGGTGCGGGCCCAGCTGGTGAATGCCGTGCGGGAACACCAACGCCTGCTGGGCGAACGCCCCCTCGGCATCTGGCTGCCGGAATGTGCCTACTACGAGGGGCTCGACCAGCAGCTGGTGCGGGCCGGCCTGCGCTTCTCGGTGCTGGACGGCCACGGCCTGCTGCACGCCATGCCCCGGCCCCGCTATGGGGTGTTCGCACCGATCTGCTCCCCCGCTGGGGTGGCTTTCTTCGGCCGGGATGGCAACGCCACCCTGCCGGTGTGGAGTGCCCGGGAGGGCTATCCCGGCGATGGGGCCTATCGGGAATTTCACCGCGACATGGGCTGGGACCTGCCGGAGCAGGAGCTGCAGGACCTCGGCATCCCCAGCCGCCGCCCCCTCGGCCTGAAATTGCACCGGGTCACCAGCCAGGGCTGTCCGCTCGACCAGAAGCAGCCCTACGACCCCGCCGCCGCCACCGCCCAGGTGCAGCACCATGCCGCGGCCTACCTGCAGGGCCGGGCCGCGGAACTGCAGCAGCTGGCGGGCAGCATGGAGCAGCCCCCCCTGCTGGTGGCCCCCTTTGATGCCGAGTTGTTTGGCCACTGGTGGTTTGAAGGACCCCAGTTCCTGGCGGCCCTGTTTCAGCAGGCCAGCGAAGCCCGGGTGCGGCTGGTGACCCTGCGGGAGATGCTGCAACGGCCCCAATCGGTGCAGGTGTGTCGCCCCTCCCCCAGCAGCTGGGGCCAGGGTGGCTACCACGACTACTGGCTCAACGACAGCAACGCCTGGGTGATTCCCGAGTGGCAGCGGGCCGGCCGCGCCATGGTGCGTCGCGTCAACCGCGGCGTCGCCAGCCCCCAGCAGCGCGACCTGCTCAGCCAGGCAGGCCGCGAGCTGCTGCTGGCCCAAAGCTCCGACTGGAGCTTCATCCTGCGCGCCGGCACCACCACCGAGCTGGCCCGCGAGCGCATCCACCGGCACCTGGATCGCTTCTGGCGCCTGCTCGATGCGATCGACAGCGGCACGGAGCTCCCCCAGGACTGGCTCGAGGCCGTGCAGCGCGAGGACGGCCTCTTCCCCCAACTCAATGCCGCCGACTGGGTGAGTCCCGCCCCGGCTAGCCCACTGGCCTGAGCAACCGCAGCCCCAGCGCCAACTCCCGCCCCTGCATGCCCATCAGCCCGGCCTTCACGCTCCAGGGGGCCGTGGCAAACAGCCGCAGCATCGCCGCCACCAGCTCCGGCACGCTGACGGTGTTGGCCAGAAAGCCGGTCCACTGGGCCTCGGGCAGGGCAAAGAAGGTGGCGAAGTGGGCCCGCAGCTGGGGCTCAGAAAAGCGCATCAGCTTCTCCAAACCAAACTGATACAGGGCGTGCTTGCGGCGCAGCTCCAGGGGCCAGAGCGCCCGCCAGCCCGCCTGGGCCAGCTGCAGCGAGTCGGCGGCCGGTTCAGCCCGCAGCGCCGCCGCCACCGCCGCCGCCACCGCCGGCGCCCGCCGCAGCAGGGCACCCACCAGGTAGCCCGAAGCCGGATGCACCATCGAGGCCGCCCCGCCAAAGCCCAGCACCGGCTGGTGCAGATCCGGCAGGGGCAGGTTCATCGGAAACAGGCAGAACTCCTCATGCTCCACCTGCTCCACCCGCACGCTCCGGTGGGCCAGGCGCCGCTCCAGCCGCTGCTTGAGGGTGGCGTAGGGCACGGGCGGCGCCAGGGCCAGGGAGGTCTCCTCCACAAAAAAACGTCCCTCACCCAGATCCATCGCATAGAGGAAGGTGGGCGGCTCCAGGCGCTCCGCCGCGCTGAGGTGATCGCAGCGGTAGTCCATCAACACAAACTGCCCCGGCTCCACCGGCGGCCCCGAAAACCGGCCCACCACGCCGTAGGCCGCCTGGCCCGCCACCGGCCCCTCATCGGGCCGCTGCACAAACACCGGCTCGTGGCCGCTGGCATCCACCACCAGCCGGGCCACCAGCTGCTCGCCTGCCGCCGTGGTCACGGCGCTGCAGGCGGCACCGGCGCAGTCCACCGCACGCCAGCTCACCGCCAGACCCTGCCGCCACTGCACCCCCGCCGCCGTGCAGCGCTCCAGCCAGAACTGCTGCAGGCGTGCCTTGTCGAACAGGCCGTAGTCCCGGCCATGCAGGGTGGGGGCGTTGGCGGGATCGGCCGGATCGGCGGCTCCGCTGCCGAAATAGCTGCAGGTGTGGCTCCAGCGGTGCTCCAGCAGGTGACCCAGGCCCAGGGCATCCACCTCCTCGCCCCAGATGCCATAGGTGTTGGGCCAGGGGGCGCGGGGATCGGCCGCCGCCAGCACGGCCACGGCCAGACCCTGCTCAGCCAGTTCCGCGGCCATGGCCAGGGCCGCCGGGCCGCTCCCCACCACGAGCCCATCGACCAAGCCGGCGGGCAGCCCAGCAGGCGGATCGGTGGGGGTCACAGCACCACCTCCAGCACCGCCCGGTTGTTGGCCTGCAGGGCCGCCTCCTCCAGGATCTGCTGTTCGGGATCGGCCAGCACCTCCAGGCAATGGCGGCCGGGCGGCAGCCCCAAGGGCACGGAGAAATGCTCCTCCTCCCCGGCCGCCAGCCAGGGCAGGCGCAGGTAGCGGTGGCCGCTGTAGCGGTCATTCACCACCACGGCCACACCCACGTCGCTCACATCGAGGGCGCCCCGGTTGTAGATGCGGAAATGGGCCGCGCCGTCGTCGTAGTGCAGCTGGTCCACCCCCAGATCACTCGCCAGGCTGGCAATCCGCTCGAGGGGATAGAGCACCAACCGCTCCAGGCCCGCCAGCACCGTGTCGGGGTGTTCGTGGTGCAGGTGCCCCCCGTAGCGCAGGTCGGTGCTGCAGCCGTGCAGATGCAGGTGGGCGCCGGGCTGGGGCACGGTGACCCGCCCCCGTTCCGGCTCGGTGTCGTAAAAGCCGCAGCAC
>JAGYNF010000181.1 GCA_018400215.1 Cyanobium sp. M55B138
TATATGATAGTCGATTTATTGTTACATTTGATAATATCATATGTTTTACATAAAGTGACTGCTCTACCCCGCGGCGCCAAATGAATTGTACCAGTCTGGTGTCGCCGGCTACCGGGCAAGCCGCTGGGCGGCCTCAGTCGAAGCGCAGTTCGCCGCGCACCTCCAGCTGCAGGTGGGGGGCCGGTTGCAGGAACTGCTGGCGCAGCTCCTCCAGGGTCATGGGGGTGAGCCAGTCGAGCTGCTCCAGCAGGTGCAGGGCCACGGCGTGCTTGGCGCGGGAGGCGCCGTCCTCCACCTTGATCGCCACGCCCATGCCCTCCCCCACGCGGCTGAGGCACTGAATGCCCTCGGCGCCCCCCTTGCTCAGCACCTGGCCGTGGCCGCGGCGCATCAGCTCGGTGTCAAACCGCCCCTCGCCGGCCACCAGATCCGGGTGGGCCAGCATGGCCCGGCTGAGCCGCTCCAGGTCGGGCTGTTCGCTGGCACCCAGATGGGCAAACAGCAGGGCCATCTGGGCCAGCTGCAGTTGCACCGTGGGGGCACCGCAGTCGTCGCGGGCGGTCACCAGTTCGGCGGCCGGCAGCCCCAGCAGTTCCCCGGTGCGCTTGAGCACCTCCCGCTGCAGGGGGTGGTCGCTCTGCAGGTAGCTCTCGGTGGTCCAGCCCAGGCGCCGGCAGGTGGCCAGGAAGGCGGCATGCTTGCCGGAGCAGTTGTGCTCCAGGGGGCTGGTGCGGCCTGGCGGCACCGGACACTGCAGCTGCTCCGCCTCCAGTTCGGCACCCCACAGCAGGCGGAAGGCCTCGCGGGCATGCATGGCCGTGCCGGCGTGGGAGGCGCAGGCAATGGCCAGGCCGCGGTCGCCGCCCTGGGCTTGGTCGGCCGTGCCACTGGCCACAAACACCGTGGCCTGGAAGGGCTTGTGGGCCGAGCGCATGAAACTCAGCTGCTGGGGGTCACCGGCCCGCATCAACACGCGGCCACGGGCATCGCACACCACGGCGTGCACCCGGTGGTGGGATTCGCTGATGCCGTTGCGCAGCAGCCGCACCTCCAACGGCGGGATGCCGGAGCGGACCGGGGCGCCGAAGGTCTGGGGGAGGCCCATGGGAACAAGCCGGGCAGAGGGGAGGCTGGTGCCTGATCAAAGAGCCTGACAGAGGCCGGTTCCAACCAGCATCAGGGCGGCGGCCACGGCCAGGGCCCGTTCCACCCGGGTGAGCACCGGCCGCACCTGGTGTTGGGCCACCAGCAGGTCTTGCTGACGCCAGCTCAGGGGCTTTTCCCACACCTGGCCGTCGTACCAGCCCGACTCCTCATATTCCACCCGCTCGCTCACCAGGCGCCCGTGGATGGAGCGCCAGCCCAGCCATTGCCGCAGCAGCAGCAGGGCGGGCAACAGGGTGGCGGCCACGGCTCCGGCCAGCACCAGCTCTGCGGGGCGGTGGCGCAGCACCCAGCTGCCACTGGCCACCAGCAGGCTGAGGGGAAGTGCCAGGAGCCAACTGGTGAGCAGGGCCTTGGCCAGGCCCAGATCCCCCCGGCTGGGCCAGGCGAAGAACCAGGAATCGCGCAGCTCCTCGTATTGCTGCAGGGGGCGCTGGGCGGCAGGCACCGGACAAGAACCACTGCTGGCGCCGCGAACTTCCCCCATGGCTTCAGGAGTTGACGGCAGGGGCTGAGCCTAGGTAGCGCACCTGGTCGCCGTGGCCCCAGAACGCCTCCAGGTCGTAGTACTCCCGCTCGGCGGGGGTGAGCACATGCACGATCACCTCGCCGTAGTCGATCAACACCCAGAGGCCCTCGCTCTGGCCCTCGCGCCGCAGGGGCAGTCGGCCCAACTGCTCCTCCAGCTTGTCCTCAACAGAGCGGGCGATGGCCCGCACCTGCACGTCGGAGAGTCCGCTGCAGATCACAAACCAGTCGGCCAGGGAGCTCACCTCATCCACCCGGATCAGGCGGATGTCCACCGCCTTGCGATCGTCGCAGGCCTCGGCTGCCAACCGCGCCATCGCTTCGGTCTGCGGGTCGGGTTGGGCGCCCGGAGGGGCATCAGCCATAGACGTTCTCACTGGTGACGGATTGGCGGGAGCCCTGTTGCTGGGCCATTTCGGCCCGGGCCTTGCCTGCACTCTTGCGCAGGGCCTCGAGGCGATCGTCAAAGAACGAGCGCTTCTTCTTCTTGCGGGTCTGCTCGGCCAGGTCCTTGAGGGCGCCGCCCAGGCTCTTGTAGGCGTTGGGCAGGGTGTAGCCGAAACGGCAGGCCAGGTCGATGGCCCGCTCATCGGCGGCGATGGCGTCGGCCAGACGCTTTTCGTTGTTGTTTTTGAGATAGAGGCGGTAGCCAGCGAAGCCCGAGAGGCCCAGGGCCATCAGCAGCAGCAGGCCGTCCTGCACCCACAGCTCTCCGATCGCTCCGCCCAGGCCAATCGCCAGGGCGGCCATCTCCCAGCCGTCGCGGGGCACGGCGTCGTTCTGGACGCGGCCCACCTCATGCCAGAAGAGCAGGTTGCGATGGTCGATGGCCAGGGCGTCCCACTTCTCCAGATCCAGCTGGATCTCGATTTCATCGCGGCCGATCTCCTCAATGGTGATCAGGGGAGGATCGATCGAGGCCGCGGCTTCCACGAACACCCAGCTCTGCATTTCCGGAGGCAGCAGCCCCTTGAGGCGCTGGAGTTCACTCATGGAAAGGGCGTTGCGGTCAGTCCCCACGTTAGCCATCGTGCCCAGGCTTCCTGGGTCGGTTCACCCAACTGGTCGGCAGTTTCCGTGAGAGGCTGGCTTGGTTTGGCCTGCAGCCTTCGCCCATGCCCCGCCGCACGGACCTGCGTCGCATCCTGCTGCTGGGCTCGGGACCGATCGTGATCGGCCAGGCCTGCGAATTCGACTATTCCGGCACCCAGGCCTGCAAGGCGCTGCGGGCTGAGGGATTTGAGGTGGTGCTGGTGAACAGCAACCCCGCCTCGATCATGACCGATCCGGACATGGCGGATCGCACCTACATCGAGCCGCTCACCCCCGAGGTGGTGGCCCGGGTGATCGAGATCGAGCAGCCCGACGCCCTGCTGCCCACCATGGGGGGCCAGACCGCCCTCAACCTGGCGGTGGCCCTGGCCGAGAACGGCACCCTGGCAAAGCACGGGGTGGAGTTGATCGGCGCCAACCTCGAGGCCATTCAAAAAGCGGAGGATCGGCTGCTGTTCAAGCAGGCGATGGCGCGCATCGGCGTGGCCGTGTGCCCCTCCGGCATCGCCAACACCCTCGAGGAAGCGGCGGCGGTGGGTGAGCAGATCGGCAGCTATCCGCGCATCATCCGGCCGGCCTTCACCCTGGGGGGAAGCGGCGGCGGCATCGCCTACAACCCCGAAGAATTCCGCGCCATCTGCCTGAGCGGCCTCGATGCCAGCCCGGTGAACCAGATCCTGATCGAGCAGTCGCTGCTGGGCTGGAAGGAGTTCGAGCTGGAGGTGATGCGCGACACCGCCGACAACGTGGTGATCGTGTGCAGCATCGAAAACCTCGACCCCATGGGGGTGCACACCGGCGACTCGATCACCGTGGCGCCGGCCCAGACCCTCACCGATCGGGAATACCAGCGCCTGCGCGACCAGGCGATTGCGATCATCCGTG
>JAGYNF010000182.1 GCA_018400215.1 Cyanobium sp. M55B138
GCTTCGAGGGCTGGGCCGTGTTCATGGACTGCGACATGCTCTGCCGCAGCGACATCGCCGAACTCTGGGCCCTGCGCGACGACCGCTATGCGCTGATGTGCGTGCAGCACCAGCACGTACCCGATCAGGAGGTGAAATTCCTGGGGGAAACCCAGAGCCGCTACGAGAAGAAGAATTGGAGCTCGCTGATGCTGTTCAACAGCAGCCGCTGCGCAGCGCTGACGGCCGATTATGTGAACAGCGCCAGCGGCCTGGAGCTGCACCGCTTCCACTGGCTCGGTGACGACAGCCAGATTGGTGCCCTGCCCATGGAGCGTTGGAACCATCTGGTGGATGTACAGGAACGAAGCCACGCCGAAACCGCCGCCCTGCTGCACTGGACCCTGGGCGGCCCCTGGTTCCGTGAACAGCGCACCATGGGCGGGCCACTGGCCGCCGAGTGGTTCAGTGCCCGGGATGAGGCCATGCGGCTTTGGGACTGATCCACGGCCCGTCAGCCACGCTCACCCTGCCACTGCTTTGCCGTGGTGATGCCAAACAGCTGGAGGCCACAGTCAGCAGCATCACCACCGCCGCGGCGGGCCTTGACCTCTGGCTAGAGGTGCAGTTGGTGCCCTGGCAGCTCAGCCCCTCCGGACTGAGGCGCGCCACCGCCGCCCTGGGGGGCCATGCCCAGCTGACCTGGGTCCCACACCAGGCCTCCAGTGAAGCGGCGGCCCTCAATCAGGCTTGGCGCTTGGCCCGGGGGTGCTGGATCTGGTGGCTGGAGGCGGGCGACCAGCTCATGCCCGAAGCACTCAGCAACTGGCTGCGCCTGATCGCTGAACGTCCAAACCTGTTGCTGGTGGTGGGTGAGGGGGAACACCTTGACTGGCACGGCCAGTGCCAGAGGCGCCATCGCGCGCTCCCCGCCAGCACCTGGGTGCCGGAACTGACCATCCAGGGGCTTTACTGCCCCGGGGCGGTGGTGTGGCGTCGGAGCCTCCTGGCCCTCTCCGGCCCCCTGCAGGAGCAGCACAGCCCTGCCCATCTCCAGCAGGGTGTGATGGGCACACTGGCAGTGCACAGCCACCGCTGTCTGGCGGTGCCAGACCTGTGGGTGCGCACCCATAGCGTCAGCGACTGGCAGGCCCCGGGCCGCTGCCGCGGCCAAGCCTTAGCCCTGACCCGCCTCCTGGCCAGCCAGCTGGGTGACGCCCCCGGGGACGTGCTGCACAACTATGGACTGCAACTGCAGCGCGGTGAAGCCCTGCCGCCGGCGGGCACAACCTGGCTGGAGGAACTGGGCGACACCATCGCCACAGCCACACCGCTACTCAGCACAGACACCTTGCTGCAACTGCGGCAGGGCTGGGGGCTGGATCCCCAGGTGCTGCCCTGGCAGGAACGGCTGGAAACCCCCCTAGCCGCAGCCGGACTCGAACGGCTGTGGTGCGTGACGCTGCTGCGCAACCTGCTGCATCCCGAACTGGGAGCCCTGCAGCTGGGCTCCCCCTGGGGGCCAAACCTGCGCCTGGCCGAGCGGCTGCTCAGCCCCCAGCTGTGGGGGGCGTACCGCCTGTTGCGACAGGACGCCGACCTGGTGAAGCTGCTCAACCAATCCGTGCAGGGCGTGCCCCTGATCGGCCTGTTGCATTGGCTGCGCACACCCCAGCTGCAACGGCAATTTCCCCTGCCGACAAACCTGATCGCCTACGGCAGCTGGTGGGCATCGCACGCCGAGGCTGAGCTGGGCCCGATCCGATTTGGCGCAGGCGGCCTGGTTGAGGCGGAGCCCTTCGGGGAAGAACCGCTACCGCAACCAGAGCAGCGACCCTTCGGCGTGAATCTGATCGGCCACGCCTTTGACGTGTTCGGCATCGGCGAAGACGTGCGCATGGCCGCCCTGGCACTGAACAGTGCTGAGGTGCCTTTTTGCGTTGTGAATGTGCCAGCCAACAACGGCGCCTCCAGAAGCGACAGGAGCCTCGAACCCCACACCCTGCCTGAGGGCGACCTGGGGCCCTATCGCTTCAATTTGGTGTGCCTGGCGGCTCCGAGCCATGGGGCCTGGATCGCCCGGGAGGGGTTGGCCCAGCAACGGGGACGCACCACGATCGTGGCCTGGCCATGGGAAACCCAGACCTGGCCAAAGGAATGGCAATGCATGTTGCCGTTGGCAGATGCGTTGTGGCCCTCCAGCTCCTTCACAGCCAAAGCGCTAAAGCCCCATAGCGATCCGATGAAGCGTCCGCTTCAAGTGATGCCGATGGCGGTACACATCGACAATCCTGAACAATACCGAACAGCACAATGTCGCCGTTTGACACGTGAGCGCTGGGGCCTGGATCAGCAAGCGAAGCTCGTGCTGTTTGTGTTTGACGTGAAGTCATCGCTGGCGCGTAAGAACCCATGGGCCGCCCTGGCGGCCTTTCAGCAGGCCTTCCCCCCAGGTGGCCCAGAGCGGGTGCAACTGGTGATCAAGGCGCTTCAACCGCCAGCCGCCAACGTTGAATGGATGCGACTTCAGGAGAAGGCAGCCGAAGATCCACGCCTGAAGGTGATCAAGGCGGATCTGAAGCGACAAGAGCTGCTGGCGCTGATGGGCTGCTGCGATGTATTCCTATCCCTGCATCGTAGTGAGGGATTTGGACGGGGAATTGCGGAAGCTGGAATTCTAGGTTTGCAGGTGGTGGCCAGCGCCTATGGAGGGAATGTGGATTTCTGCCAAGGACGACCCTTTTACCTGGTGAGCTGTACTCCTGCATCGATCAAGGCCAACACATACCCACCCGCAGGAGGCCACACCTGGGGCAACGCAGATTTGGCGGAAGCCACAACATGCCTGAAACGCGCAACGGCAGCCGCCAACAATCCACCTGGACCATCGATGGCAAACCCAGCCCTATGCAGGCTCACAAAAGAATCCTGCGGGAAACGCTATGTGGATGGCCTCAATAGGCTTTTGCAAGGTCAAATCATAACACCGTAGCTTTGCTAGCAGGCATTCAGGCTATAGCTGCTTTTCAAATCTCTTTTACTTAAAAATACCATCCATCATGGCGATACATCAATCATTGCAATATATTCAGCCAGCTTGAAGCCAACGGTTCGACGCTGCGCTGCTCCCACAGGTAGGCGTGGGCCGCCTGGGCCAGGCGGCGCAGACGGCGCCGGTGCCGCGCTGCCCAACCAATCTGCTCGGCCCACTGGCCGGGCTCAGCCGGCAACGCCAGATCAGCCTCCAGCAGCCCCTGGTAAGCAGGCCCAGGTGAGCAGAGCGCCGGCAGACCCAGGGCTGCGTAATCGAGCAGCTTCACGTCGCTCTTGGCGGCATTGAAGGGGTTGGCCACCAGGGGGGCCAATCCGAGATCGTGGCGGGGCAGGCGGCGCAGCCAGCGCACGAAGCGGGGGTAGCGCCGGGCCTCCAGCGGCACCTCCAAGGTGTGGAGCCAGGGGCGCTGCAGGGGTTGGCTGACGCCGCCCACCAGGGTGAGGCGAAAGGCATCGGGATCGCGGGCCGCCAGGGCATCGAGCTCCGGCAGGATCAGGGCCAGGTCGGCGTCGTGGGTGCGGCTGCCCATGTAGAGCAGTTGCAGGGGGGCCTCGGCCTCAGCGCGGGGAAAGCGGGCC
>JAGYNF010000183.1 GCA_018400215.1 Cyanobium sp. M55B138
GGCTGGGGCGTAGGCGACGGCGCAACTGCTCTTCGCTGAGGCCCTCGGCCGCCAGGGCCTCAGCGCCGATGCGGGGCTCCTCCAACAGGGCCAGCAGCAGGTGGGGCAGATCAATCAGCCGCGAACCCCAGGCCGCCCGACGCCGATCGGCCTGCTCCAGCAGATCTTCGAGGGCATCCCCAATGAACAGCTCCCCCCCGGACTGGCTGGGCTGCTCCAGGCAGAAGGCCTCCACCGCATCGAGCACCCGGTCGGGATCGATCGGCAGCTGCTCCACCCAGCCACCAAAACGGCGCTCCAGCAACAGGGCCTGCAGCAGATGCTCCACATCCATGGCGCCATGGCGCCAGCGACGAGCCGTGTCCTGACTGGCCAGGAGCAACTCCCAGGCCTCCTCGCTGAAGCGCTCGGGCTCGGCGGTGAGGCTGCCGCCGGGGGCGCGATCGGGGGAGTCGGCCCGCATCTCAGGCGGCCGCTCGCGAGGAGAGCTCAATCAGCTCCACCTTGTAGCCATCGGGGTCCTCCACGAAGGCAATCACGGTGCTGCCGTGCTTCATCGGCCCGGGCTCCCGCACCACCTTGCCGCCCTTGGCCCGGATCGCCCCACACACGGCCTGGATGTCCGCGACCCCCAGGGCCATGTGGCCGTAACCGCTGCCGATCTCGTAGCTGCTGGTGTCCCAGTTGTGGGTGAGCTCCAGCACGGTGGAGTCATGCTCATCGCCATAGCCCACGAAGGCCAGGGTGAAGCGACCGGTGGGGTAGTCCTTGCGGCGCAGCAAACGCATGCCCAGCACCTCGGTGTAGAAGGCGAGGGAACGCTCCAGATCCCCGACCCGGAGCATGGTGTGCAAAAGGCGCATCGGTTGGCAGGGCGGGTGGTGGGGAGATGGTGGGGCAGGGCGACCAGCTGGAGCCCTCTGAACCGGCCCTAACCATTGTGGGCATTCGCCCGCCTGGGGCGCACGGTACCGGTGATCACAAAAGGGGCGGTGGGGGGGACCCATAAGATCCCCCCAGACAGCTTGACGGCGGGCCAGTGATCGACTCCCTCGACCTCGTGATCGACACCGTGGTGGCGCGGGAGGTGCTCGACTCCCGCGGCACCCCCACGGTGGAAGCCGAGGTGATGCTTGAAGGGGGCGCCAGCGGCCGGGCGATCGTGCCCAGCGGTGCGAGCACCGGGGCCCACGAGGCCCATGAACTGCGCGACGGCGGCAGCCGCTACATGGGCAAGGGGGTGCTGCAGGCGGTGAACAACATCGAAGAGAGGATCGCCCCCGCCCTGTGCGGCCTCAGTGCCCTCGATCAGACGGCTGTGGACACGGCCATGATCGACCTCGACGGCAGCGACAACAAGAGCGCCCTCGGTGCCAACGCCATCCTGGCGGTGAGCCTGGCCACCGCCCGGGCCGCCGCCAACGGGGTGGGACTGCCCCTGTATCGCTACCTGGGGGGGCCGATGGCCACCCTGCTGCCGGTGCCGCTGATGAACGTGATCAACGGCGGAGCCCATGCCGCCAACAGCCTCGATTTCCAGGAATTCATGCTGGTGCCCCACGGCGCCCCCAGCTTCAGCGAGGCGCTGCGCATGGGCACCGAGGTGTTCCACGTGCTCAAGGGGCTGCTCAAGGACAGGGGCCTCAGCACCTCCGTGGGTGATGAGGGCGGCTTCGCGCCGGATCTGGGCAACGGCGAGGCGGGCGAGATCCTGGTGCAGGCGATCGAGAAGGCCGGCTACCGCCCCGGCGACCAGATCTCCCTGGCCCTGGATGTGGCCAGCACCGAGTTTTTCAAGGATGGCCGCTATGCCTTCGCTGGCGGCAGCTACAGCAGCGCCGAGATGGTGGATCAGCTGGCGGCCCTGGTGAACCGTTTCCCGATCATCTCGATCGAGGACGGCATCGCCGAAGACGACTGGGAGGGCTGGGCCCTGCTCACCGAAAAGCTGGGCAGCACGGTGCAACTGGTGGGCGACGACCTGTTCGTGACCAACAGCAGCCGCCTGCAGCGCGGCATCGACCTGGGTGTGGCCAACTCGATTCTGATCAAGGTGAACCAGATCGGCTCGCTCACCGAAACCCTGCAGGCCATTGATCTGGCCGGCCGTGCCGGCTACACCAGCGTGATCAGCCACCGCAGCGGCGAAACGGAAGACACCACCATCGCCGACCTGGCCGTGGCCACCCGCGTTGGCCAGATCAAGACCGGCTCGCTCAGCCGCAGCGAGCGCGTGGCCAAATACAACCAGCTGCTGCGCATCGAGGATGAGCTGGGCAACCAGGCCGCCTATGCCGGCGCCACCGACCGGGGGCCCCGCGGCAAGGGGTGATTAGCTGCCTGAGCTCGCGCCGGGCAGCTTTTCAATGCGCAGATCCCGGTGCAGCCGGATCTGCAGCTTCAACCAGCTCAATCCCACCGGCACACCGAGAATCAGCGGTGCCAGCGCCAGCGCCGGCCAGGCACTGGCGGCCAGCAGTGCAGCGGCCAGGGTGAGGCAGCCCAGCAACACCGACTGACCGATGGCGTGCTGGGCGGTGACCATGCGCCGCAGCTGGCGATCGGTTTCACCGGCGCGGATCTGCACCTGCAGATCGCCCTGCTCGATGCGGGCGAGGCTCTCATCGAGGCGACGGGGAATGCCCAGGGCGCGGCTGCTCACCTCGGCCGCCTGGCGGGTGAAGGCATTGAGAAACTCGGTTGTGCCGGAACCGGAGCCACCGGTCGGGCCACCGCTGCTTGCAGTCATCAGGGGAAGCAGGTAGGGGCGAGCAATGGAGATCAAACTAAAGCCGGGATCCAAGCTGCGGCCCACCCCCTCGAAGGTGGACAGGGCGCGCATCACAAAGATCAACTCCGGCGGCAGCCGAAACGGCTGGCCGTAGACGAGGTCGTAGAGGTCGCCCGAGAGCCGCTCGATCACATTGGCGGAGAAGGGGGGGGTGAGGGCATCGGTGAGCATCACCCGCACCAGCCGCCGCACCGGGCCGAGGTCGACGTCGGCGGCAATCACGCCGGCCGCCTGCAGCTCATCCACCAAGCCAGCGGCATCGCGGCTGGCCGCCGCCCGCACCATCTGGCCAAGGCGCTGGCGCAGCCGCCCCGACAGCTGCCCCATCATGCCGAAGTCGTAGTAGATCAGGGAACCATCACTGGCCACGGCCAGGTTGCCCGGATGGGGATCGGCGTGGAAAAAGCCGAAGCGCACCAGCTGCTGCAGATAACTGGCCGCCCCCTTCTCCGCCACCGCCGCAGGGTCGATGCCCGCCGCCAGCAGGGCGGGCCGGTCGTTGATCTTGATGCCGGGCACATAGTCGAGGCAAAGCACCCGCCGGGCACTCAATTCCCACACCACCGCAGGGATGCGAATGCCGGGATCATCGAGGAACTGCTGGCGGAAGCGGGCGGCGTGCTCAGCCTCCAGGCGAAAGTCCAACTCGCGCAACAGCACCCGGCGGCACTCCTTGGCGATGCCCACCCAGTCGCGGCCCTGGCCCCAGCGGGGATGGCGCTGCACCACAGCGGCCACCTGCTGCAGCACCTCCAGATCGAGCCGGAAGAGGCGCTCCAGCCCCGGCCGTTGCACCTTC
>JAGYNF010000184.1 GCA_018400215.1 Cyanobium sp. M55B138
GCAGCAGGGGCCGCCAGGGGGGCAAACAGTCGGCAGAAGGCATGGCGTCAGGTTAGGTAGAGGGCGCGCACCAGGCCCTCTGCAAAGAAAAAGGAAGTCTTCACGCCCCACTGCTGTAGCAACCACTACGAAACGCTTGAATAGAGGAACGTTGATCTGCCCAGCAAGGCAGACGCAGCTCGATCCGCGCCAGGCAACGGGGACGCGGGCACTGTGGGGAGACCGTGATGAACGTGCTCGATCTGATCCGAACCAAAATCCTCAAGGCCAAGCGTCTCGACGACGCCCAGTTCCTGATGGCCAAGTCCTATCGCGGTGTGTCCTATGTGGATGCCCACCACGATGAACCCAAGCCCAGCGAGGAGACCAAGGAGCTCACCTACCGCGGTCAGCACTACAGCCACTGAGGTTCCTGCCGCCTTTGGCGGCACCCAGTGATTGTTGTTGGTGAGGTGCTGCTGGATCAGCCCTGGTCCACCAGCACCTCTATCTCCACCTCCACCTGCACGTCCACCTGCACGTCCATGGCCAGCAGCTGGGCCTCGCCACTGAAGGATCCGGCCACCGGCGGCACCGATTGGGGGGTGCGACCAACCGCCAGGGGGATGTGATTGTCGCCCACCATCACGCCGCCCGTGGGATCAAAGCCTTTCCAGCCCGCGCCTGGAATGAAGGCCTCCGCCCAGGCATGGGTGCTGCCGCCAGCTTCGTCTGGGGAGGAGTTGAAGCAATATCCACTCACAAAACGGGCCGCAAAGCCCAGCACTTTCGTGGCTTCCATGAACAGGAAGGCCAGGTCGCGGCACGACCCTGATGCCCGCGCCAGCGTTTCTGCTGCGGACTGCACACCAGGCTCTTCCCGCTGCTGGTAGAGGGCCAGGCTGTGAATGGCTTGGTTCAGCCGTTGCAAGAGTTGAACGCTCTCGACCCGATCACCGGGCTGCCAGATGCTGGCCAGCCACTGGGTCAGCCGTGGATCATGGCTCTCACGACCTGCATGGCGATAGGCGTGGAGCAGGGGGAGATCTTCTGGTGCATAGGAAAAGGGATAGGAAAGGGCATAATCTTCCACGAGAAAGGCAAACGGATTCTGGTCGTATTGCTGGATGTTCAGGTTGCTTTCAATCAGCAGCTGGCTGGCGGCCTCGCTGAATGTGGCTGTGGCCACGCAATTGTTTTCCACATCACGATGCCAGCGCACTGTTGCCTGGGGCTGAATCGTGAGGCTCGAGGCTTCGATCCTCAGGTCATGGCCCTCCCTTGGCCGTAGGCGCAGGCTGTGGATCCCCAGCTCAACGGGGGCGGAATAGGTGTAGAGGGTGCTGTGGCTGATCTGGAAACGATTCATCGGCAGCTGGGGGTGTTTCCAGGGAGAACCCGCCCTTGAAAGGCTAGCCAGCGCGGCCATGGCCACCTGGCTCGATCGCGCTGTTTTCGTGAACCAGGTGTTCGTGTCAACAAGGAGTTCGTGATGGACATCTGGCGGATCGGGTGTGATGCCAGACCCGTGGTGCCCTTGCTGCGCCCTAACCCCTGAATCCCCCCGATCACCGTGCGTCGCCCCAGGCCCGCCCTGCCGCCGTGCTGCAGTGGCTGCGGGAGGGCCACGACCGCTTTCTGCAGGGCCACTCCCTCCATCCCCACTGCACCCGCGAGCGCATGCGGGCCGTGGTGGAGGGGCAGCACCCACGGGCGGCGGTGCTGGGTTGCGCCGATTCACGGGTGCCGGTGGAGCTGTTGTTTGATTCCGGTTTTGGTGATCTGTTCGTGGTGCGCAACGCCGGCACGATGAGCACCACGGCGGCGATCGCCTCGCTGGAATATGCGGTGGGCCACCTGGATGTGCCCCTGATCGTGGTGCTGGGCCACGAGGCCTGTGGGGCCGTTGCGGCGGCGCTGCACCCCGAACTGCTGCTCACCCCGAGCCTGGCCCAGGTGGTGGGCCAGCTGCGCATGGAGCTGCTGCAGTTCGGCAGCCACATGTCGCTGGAGGAATCCTGCCGCCACCACACCCTCAGTGCCGCGGGCAATCTGGTGCACTCCAGCGTGTTGCTCACCGACCGGCTGCGGGCCGGCCTGCTGGCGGTGGTGGCTGGCTACTACGACCTGCACAGTTCGGCGATCGAGTGGATGGGCCATGTCGAGCCGATTCAATACCCCGGCCCCGCCGCCGCCGGATCGCCAACAGGTTGATCAGGCGATCGCCGCTTCGCCCCGCCGGTGGATCTCGCTGGCGTAGGCGGTCCAGGCGCCTTGGCCCCAGTAGCGGAAGCAGCTGGTTTCCAGCAGCAGCAGATGCAGGAGGGCCTCCTGATAGCGGGTCGTTTGCGTGAGCGCCGGATCCCGCGCCACCAGGGGATCAAACACGCGGTGGAACTGGGCGCTGAGGCTGTGCATCGGCCCCAGCACGTTGCCGTAGCCCTCCACCCAGCTGAGGTTGTTGGTCCAGGAGGCACCCTCCATCGAGAACTGGGGATCGCTGGCCTGCAGGGCGGCGATGGCCGCCTCGGTGGCGTCCGGATTGGCTGGGTTGCCATCGCCCTGGTGCTCGACGGCCTGCCAGAGCTTGTGTTGCTGGATCGCCTGAATCTCCGGGAAGTCAGCGGGGCTCACCCCGGCTGCGTCGAGCAGCTCCAGATACTCGCTGCCATTGATGGCCACCGTGCCGGCAGCGCTCCCCTGGGCGGCGATGCTGCGGTGGGCTTGAAGAAAGGCCGATGGGAATTCATTCATCATCACGCCGCCGTTTTCGCCGTCGGCGATCTGGGCCACCAGCGCGGGGATGGGAATGCCGCCCAGCATCAGCCGCTCCAGCCCCAGGGCCTCGTAGCAGGGCTGCATCTGGCCCACCAGTTTGGTGTCGGAGCCCTGGGTTTTGATCAGGGCGGTGATGCTCACCGTGTCGCCGCTGGAGTTGCGGGCCACCAACTGGTTGGGGAGGTGGGTCTGCTCGCTGCTGAGGGGTGAACCATCGCGGTTTTCCACGCTGTGCTCCTGCACCAGCAGCCAGCGGTAGCCGCACTCCTTCAGGGCCCTCACCAGTTCATAGAGGGTGTCGGGGTGGTTGGGCAGGTGCATCTCCGGCGGCGAGAAACCCTTCACCCGCTGCAGGGCCTGATCGCCGAACAGGGCCGCGAACTGGTGCTGCCAGGCCAGGATCTGCAGCTTGAGGTCGGGGATGGGGGTGGAGGGGGCCACGGCATGGCCCCAGAAGCTGCCGAGCCACTCCACATGGGGCTGCAGGGCGGGATCGCAGGCCAGAGCCGTCAGCGCCTCGAGGATGTCGTGGCGGCCCATTTGCTGGAAGCCCCACAGCAGGGTGCCGGAGTAATCGAGCATGATCCGCGGATTGCAGCCCTCATCGATCAGCTGGGGGATCAAGTCCGCCATGCGCCGGTAGCACTGGGCAAAGGGTTCGGCGTTGTGGTTGTCGCCCTCCCCCGGGTGCTCGACCATGTATTGCAGATGGGAGACCAGCGCCCCATCGGCACCGGCTGGAATCGTGGGCTGATGCATGTGCAGGGCGCAGGCAAAGCCCGAGCGGATCGGCTCCAGCTGCAGGTTGCTGTGGGGCAGCGCCAC
>JAGYNF010000185.1 GCA_018400215.1 Cyanobium sp. M55B138
CCGTCCACACCGGCACGGTCACGTGGAAGCAGGCCCCCTCCCCCGGCTTGGACACCACCCAGATGCGGCCGCCATGCACCTCAGCGATGCGGCGGCACACCGACAGCCCCACGCCATAGCCGGAGGTGGTCTGGGAGGTCTGGGGCAGGCGCACCCGGTCTTGAAAGATGCGCTGCTGCTCCAGCTCCGGAATGCCGGGGCCGCTGTCGCACACACTCACCTGCACCCATTGGCTGGTGCGGTGCAGCAGGGCCAGGCTCACCTCGCCGCCGTCTGGGGTGTACTTGAGGGCGTTTTCCAGCAGGTTGAGCAGCACCTGGCGCATGCGTCGACCATCGGCGTAGACCTCCGGCAGGTCGGCGGGGATGTCGGTGACCAGGTGCAGCTTGCGCCCCACCCACAGCTTCTCCAGTTCCAGGATCGTCTCGGCCGCCACCGTGCCGAGGTTGAGCCGCTGGGGGTTGAACAGGGCCTCCCAGCGGGTGGTGCCCACCTCCAGCAGGTCCTGGGAGAGGGCCTCGATGTCGTTCAGCCGCCGCTTGAGTACGTCCTGGAAGCGGTGGGTGTCGATCTGGCCCAGCGCATGGCTCTGGGCCGCCAGCTTGGCGGCGGTGAGCGGCGTGCGCAGCTCATGGGCCACCATCCGCAGCAGCCGCTCCTGCACCCCGAGGCGCTCGGTGAGGGTTTCGTTCTCCTGGCGCAGCACCAGCAGTTGGTCCTCCAGCTGCAGTTCGCGGCGGCTGCGGCTGCCGTCGATCTCCACCGGTGCCAGGCTCATGCCCAGGCCCGTGACCACCTCCTGTTGTTGCCAGCGGGGCAGCCAGGTGCGCAGCTTCTGGCTGATCGCATTGCCGGCGAACACCTGCCTGGGCAGGGGGGCCAGTTTCACCAGGGCGGGGGTGGCCACCAGGCGGTGCAGCTCGAGCAGTTCGGGCTGCTTGGCCGGGTCCGCCACCTCCAGGTGCACCGCAAAGCCCACCTCCTCGCTCCTGAGCAGCTGCATCAGGTTGCGCAGGTCGGCGCTGGCCAGGTGATGGTTGGCTGCCACCAACAGCAGCTGCAGGCCCTGACGAGCATCGCCCTGCCCTGGCTCGTTGGACCGGATGGGGGGAGGAAAGGCACTCACGCGGCCAGGTTATGGGCAATTGGGCTGGATGGGGCCTTGGTCAGCTGCGGTCAGCGTGGCTATGAAGGGGATGTTGCGTGATCTGACCCGCCGGCCCCCCTGTTCCGCAGGCCTTGGGCATCTCTCCCTAGACCTTTTGCATGCCGCTTCGATGCAGCAGGCTCCGCCGTCCCCCTCCTCGCCGATGCCCCCCAGTCGCATTCAGCTCGACAGCAACCTGCGCCGCTGGTTCTCGCGCAATCTCGGGCTCTGGCGCTCGCGCCGGCTGTATTTCTTTGCCGATGGCGAAGCCCTGCGGGTCGACATGATGCTGCGGGTCGAGAGCTTCGCCGAGCCGGTTGAGGGGGAGGCGGCCTATCGCTTCACCTGGTGGCCGGAGCAGGAGGGCGATTTCTTCGACCGCAAGCCCCGCTTTACGCCCAGCGGCACCATGGAGGCCTATCTCTGCGGCCACCAACTGCGCCGCAGCCGTGGCTACCTGTGCGGCAGCCCCACCAAGAGCCAGATCCGCCAGGTGGATGAGCACGAAATGATGTTCGAATCCCACTACGAGGAGTGGCGCATCCTCGAGCACATTCGCCTGGTCGACCAGGACCGCTTCCGGGCCCGCTCGATCTATTCCTGGAAGGACGGCAGCCTGGATCTGGCCGAAACCCACCATGAGATCCGCCTGGAGGAGGCGGGCGACGCCCTGCTGGTCTGATGCGACAGCATGGTGAGAGTGCTTGGGTTTTCCTGCTTGGCCGTTCTGTTGCGTTCCGCCGCTCCGTTGCTGTTGCTGCTGGGGGTGATGCTGCTGCCTCCCCAGCCCGCCCTGGCGGCGCCCGTCCAGCCCGCCAGTGAGGCGGACATGACCCTCTATACCCGCATCGCGGCGGTGAACGTGTGCATCGCCCGGGCCGCCGGGGTGAGCTTTGATCAGGCCGTGGCCATCGCCGGCGAGACCATCGCCCAGGTGATCCAGGGTCAGCACGGCAGTGCGATCAGCGTGGTGGGCAGCGAGCCCCTCAGCCTCGACGACCTGCGCAAGGGTTCGATCAATTCGGCCGTGCTGGGGGCCGTGGAGATCTGTCCGCAGCAGGTGCCCGCCAACGTGTTGAAGGACGTGGAGGCGGCCCTGAAGCAGGCGGAGGCCGAAGGCCGCTGACGACCCCCTGGCACGGTTGCCCTCCAGCCCCCTTGCCCTTTCCCTCTCCCCCTTCCCCCTCCCCCATGGCAACGGTGCGTCTTGCTGACTACCGCCCAGCCCCCCAGCTGCTGGAGCGCACCGACCTGACGGTGCAGCTCCTGGCCGATCGCACGGAGGTTGGGGCCCGGCTGGCCTTCGTGCCCAATGGCGCCGTGCCGCCCGGACCCTTGCTGCTGCAGGGTGTCGATCTAGCCCTGCTGGAGCTGCGCCTCGATGGTGAGCCCCTGCCGCCGGAGGCCTATCGCCTCAATGCCACCGGCCTGGAGCTGCACCAGCCGCCCCAGCGGCCGTTTGTGCTGGAGAGCCGGGTGTGCATCCATCCAGAGACCAACACCACCCTGGAGGGGCTCTACGCCAGTGGCGGCATGGTCACCAGCCAGTGCGAGGCCGAGGGGTTCCGCCGCATCACCTTCCATCCCGACCGGCCCGACCTGCTCAGCCGCTTCCGGGTGCGGATCGAGGCCGACCGCGCCAGTTGTCCGGTGCTGCTCTCCAACGGCAACTGCATTGAAACGGGTGCGCTGCCGCCGGCCCCCAATGCCGCCGGTGCCCCAGCCACGGAGCGTCACTACGCCATCTGGGACGACCCCTTCCCCAAGCCCTCCTATCTGTTCGCCCTGGTGGCCGGCCGGCTGGAGGAGGTGACGGACCACTTCACCACCGCCAGCGGCCGGGTGGTGACCCTGCGCATCCATGTGGAGCCCGGGGATGCCCCCTTCACCGCCCACGCCATGGCTTCGCTGAAGCGGGCGATGGCCTGGGATGAGCAGCGCTACGGCCTCGAATACGACCTCGATGAATTCAACATCGTGGCCGTGCGCCATTTCAACATGGGCGCGATGGAAAACAAGAGCCTCAATATCTTCAACTCCAAGCTGGTGCTCGCCGATGCCGAGACGGCCACCGATGGCGAACTGGAGCGGATCGAAAGTGTGATCGCCCATGAGTATTTCCACAACTGGACCGGCAATCGCATCACCTGCCGCGACTGGTTCCAGCTGTCGCTCAAGGAGGGGCTCACGGTTTTCCGTGACCAGAGTTTCACGGAGGACCTCCATGGCGCTGGCCTCAACCGCATCGAGAATGTGGCGATGCTGCGCAACACCCAGTTCCGCGAAGATGCCGGCCCCACGGCCCATCCTGTGCAGCCGGATGCCTATCAGGCGATCGATAATTTCTACACCACCACGATCTACGAAAAGGGATCGGAGCTGATTCGCATGCTCCACACCCTGCTGGGGGAGGAGA
>JAGYNF010000186.1 GCA_018400215.1 Cyanobium sp. M55B138
ACGGGATATTGGCGACCACCTTGTCGGCCGGCGGCAACGCCAGCGCGAGGGCATCACCGCCCAGCAGGGTGAAGCGGGGATCGCCCCCAAAGCGCTGGGTCAGTCCGGCGAGCAGATCACGGTCGAGCTCCACGGCGGCCAGCTGATCCGCCGCGGAGCGCAGCAGGCGCTCGGTGAGGGAGCCGCGACCAGGACCGATCTCCAGCACCCGGTCTCCGGGTTGGAGCTCGGCCGCCGCAACGATCTGATCCAGCACCCCCTGATCCACCAGCCAGTGCTGCCCGAAGCGCTTGCGGGCCCGGTGGGCGGCGAAGGTCATGGCGGCGACACGGGATCGATCCAGATTGCCTGGCGCCGCTCAACCAGTCACCATTCCCCCATCACCCTGCCCGCACCGCCATGGCTGCCCTTCATTGCGCTGGACTGGGTCGGATCTCCGCGTTCGTTGCCGTGGTGCTGGCGGGTTTGCCGGCCCTGGCTGGCAGTGCCACGGCCGAATCGGTTTGGAATCGCGCCAACGCCCTGGAGCGGGCCCGCCAGCAGGTACCCGCCGGAGCCACGATCACCCGGGAGCACTGCCAGGAGATCTGGGTGGGTATGGACAACATTCGCTACCGCTGCAGCGTGGAGTGGCAGCAACCAACCGCCGCCCCAGCAACCGAATCAGAATCCAGCGCGGATCCAGCGCACGGCTCCCCGCCGGGGCGGTAGGGGCACCAACGCATAGACCAGCTCAACCGGCCGCTCCAGCTCCTGGGGGTGGGCGAGGAGCCAGCACTGCCAGGCCCGCTCCAGCCGCTGCCGCTTGCCGCGCTGCAGGGCGGCCACCCCCCAGCCATCGATGCCGCTGCGGCGACCTTTGACCTCCACCAGCAGCAGCCGATCGCCCTTTTCCACCAGCAGGTCCAGTTCCCCCCAGCGGCAGCGCCAGTTGCGGCTGCGCAGCCGCCAGCCCCGGCTGCTGAGCAGCCGCAGGGCCCGCTGCTCAGCCCAGCCCCCGCTCAGCCTCGAATCAGCCATGACCTGGACGTCGCAGTGTTCCTAGGGTTGCCCCATTCCCCCCGCTTGCTGGAGCACAGATCCATGGCGCCTTCCCCCCAGCAACGCCCCCCCCTCAGCGTCAATCCTGCTCCGTGGCTGGCATCCTGCCTGCTGGGGCTGATCGTGCCGCTGCTGCTGCTGGTTGTTGCTCCCGCGCCAGCCCAGGCCGCCATGGACGTGGCCAAACAGGTGCTGATCGGCGCCGACTACTCCGGCCAGGAGCTGCGCGGCGCCACCTTCAACCTCACCAACCTGCGCGATGCCAACCTCTCGGGCTGCGATCTGCAGGGGGCGAGCCTGTTTGGCGCCAAGCTTCAGGATGCCGACCTGAGCAACACCAACCTGCGCGAGGCCACCCTGGATTCGGCGGTGTTCAACGGCACCGATCTCACCAACGCCGTGCTGGAGGACGCCTTCGCCTTCAACACCCGCTTTGAGGGGGTGACGATCAGCGGCGCCGATTTCACCAACGTGCCCCTGCGCGCCGATGCCCGCAAGGTTCTCTGTGCCGTGGCCGAGGGCACCAACCCCGTGACCGGCCGTGACACCCGCGCCAGCCTGGGCTGCAACTGAGATGGGCATCGATCCCCGCAGCCTTGAGCGCCTGCGCCAGCTGGGCCGCAGCCTGCCCCAACCCCTGCCTGCACCAGCGCCGCCAACGCCAGCGCCCGCCAGCTCCCGCGGCCGGGCCACTGAGCCCCGCCACAAGTTGGAGACCGAGACCGATCCAGATGAGCTGTTCCGCGACCTGATGCAGGCCAGCGCCGATGGCACGGTGCCGCCCCATTTGGTGGAGCGTCTGCGGCAGCTGGAGGCTGACCGGCGGGCGGCCCGGGCCACCCCAGCGGCCCAGCCCCCCCAGGCTGCCGCCAGCGCTCCGGCCCCCCGCCGGGGCTCGGGCCTTGGCCGACCTGACCCCAAGCTGGCCGCCGCCCACGGCGATCTCTACACCGCCTTCCAGCAGCTGCTGCTGGAAGAGGAGGAGCTCGACTGAGGTGGCCTGATCAAGCCGGCGGGAACGCTTTTAAGCTGCCCAAAGCGTTAGCCGCAGCTCTGCCCCCGCCCATGACCATCCGCATCGGCATCAATGGCTTTGGCCGCATCGGTCGCCTGGCGTTCCGCCGCGCCTGCAGCGTCGCCGATGTGGAGGTGGTGGCGATCAACGATCTGATCGATGTGGAGTATCTGGCCTACATGCTCCGCTACGACTCCACCCACGGCCGTTTCCAGGGGGAGGTGGCGGTGGAGAACGGCCAGCTGGTGGTGAACGGCCGAGCCATCCGCATCAGCGCCGAGCGCGATCCGGCCAAGCTCGATTGGGGCGCGGTGGGGGCCGACTACGTGCTGGAGTGCACTGGCTTTTTTCTCACCGATGACACCGCCCGCGCCCACCTCAGCGCCGGTGCCAAGCGGGTGGTGATGAGTGCCCCCTCCAAGGACGCCACGCCGATGTTCGTGATGGGGGTGAACCACAGCCTCTATGCCGGTGAGGCGATCGTGTCAAACGCCAGCTGCACCACCAATTGCCTGGCGCCGATCGCCAAGGTGATGCACGACAACTTCGGCATCGTGAGCGGCCTGATGACCACCGTGCACGCCTCCACCGCCACCCAGAAAACCGTGGATGGCCCCTCGGTGAAGGACTGGCGCGGCGGCCGCGGTGCCGGCCAGAACATCATCCCCAGCTCCACCGGCGCCGCCAAGGCCGTGGGCAAGGTGATTCCCGAGCTCAACGGCAAGCTCACCGGCATGGCCTTCCGCGTGCCCACCCCCGACGTGTCGGTGGTGGACCTCACCGTGAACCTGGCCAAACCGGCCAGCTACGACGCGATCAAGGCCGCCATGAAGGCCGCCAGCGAGGGGCCGATGGCCGGCATCCTCGGCTACACCGAAGACGCGGTGGTGAGCAACGATTTCCTGGGCGAGAGCTGCACCTCCGTGTTTGATGCCGACGCCGGCATCGCCCTCACCGACACCTTCGTGAAGCTGGTGGCCTGGTACGACAACGAGTGGGGCTACAGCTGCAAGTGCATCGACCTGATCCGCCACATGGCCACGGTGGACTGAACCTTTCGAACAACACTTCACGACAGATCATGGCAGCGAGAGGTGATGACGTTTAAACAATGGCGTCGCCTCTTTTTTTATGCGCCTGATTGAAGCCTTCACCTCTGGCTGGAATCGCTCCTTCGATTACGAGGGGCGATCCAACCGGGGCGACTATTGGTGGTTCGTGCTGGCCAACCTGATCGTGGGGGTGCTCACCGCCCTGATCTCCGACAAGCTCAACACCGTCTATTCCCTGGCCAGCCTGGTGCCGGGTATCCCCCTGGCCGTGCGGCGCCTGCACGACATCGGCAAGCCCTGGCCCTGGATCTTTCTCGCCCTCATTCCCATCGTGGGCGCCATCTGGTTGATCGTGCTGTTCTGTCAACCCTCGATCGCCGCCTGAGCTGCAGCCAGGCCTGAGACAGCGGGGGCACTGGAGAAGGGTCAT